>CAMOYN010000010.1 GCA_946630035.1 uncultured Lachnospiraceae bacterium | reverse complement strand
AGGATGTGGCCTACTGGGATGAGCTCTGCGAGATCATGGAGTGGACCAAGACCCACGTGCACTGCACCTTCCATCTTTGCTGGGGAGCCTATGCCGGCCTGTATTATCATTTCGGCATCCGAAAATATGACATGCCCGTCAAGCTGTTCGGCATTCTTCCCCACCGGATTCATAAGCCGAACTCTCCTCTGTTCCGCGGTTTCGATGACATCTTCCTGGCCCCCCAGTCCCGGGCCACAGACGTCCATCTGGAAGACGTCAAAGCCTGCCCGGAGCTGGAGATCCTGGCCACCACGATGGACGACAGTCTGACCATCGCCAAGACCCGGGACAACCGGCAGTTTTACGTCACATGCCACACCGAGTATGACTGGAACACCCTGAAACTGGAATATGACCGGGATATGGCCAAGGGCCTCACCAGCGTGATGCTTCCCAAGAATTACTTCCCGGACGACGACCCCACCAAAACACCTATCGTAACCTGGCGCTCCGCCGGGCAGCTCCTCTACACCAACTGGCTGAACTTCTACGTGTACCAGAGCACCCCCTACGACCGCCAGGAAATCCACTGATACCACCGAACACCCATCGGGCAACCACCGAGATAAGTTTGTTCTTTTACTCCCACCTAAAGAGGTGGGAGTCTTATCTGCTTCCGAGCTAAAAAACCGCTCCTCCCAAAAGGTGGTTCAAATTAGGGATTTCTGAAACAAGTTAATTTGAGCCAGCATTCTTCGGGCGGGAACAATAGAAAATGGCGTCACAAGAGTAGAAATACTCATGTGACGCCATTTCTTTGAAATATACGCCTAAGGCGCTAACATCTATAAAAAGAAATCGGGAACATCGACAACCGAAGTTGTATGTCCCCTTTAAGAACGAAGTTCTTTCAATAGTAGTAATATTTTATCACCTGCCAGCTATGCTGTCAAGAACTTTCTTGACAAAGCTATAAGAACTGGTGATTATGTTATTGTTTCTAAACCAATCCTTGTTTTGAATCATGCGACCTTCAAAAAATTCTTCTAGTTCATCGTAACGTTTCTGTTTGGCAACAGGGCTAGATACAATTTCATCATATGCGTAAAGAAGGCACACAAAATCATAAATGCATTTATTACTGAGCTTTTTGTCTCTTGAGTTTTCACTAATCGAGGCCACAGTTTTTACCCTATCGACCACACTTTGATGGGCTTTATTATTACCTGGTGCAAGATTATTAATAAGGCAATTACTATGGGCACAGGCATTTCGTATGTCTCGTACTGAATTGAGCAGAATCCGGTCACCGATTTCCGCCCCATATGTTTCGTTATAGAACTCGCAAAGATATGCAAAATCTCCGAAGGAAATCAGTTCAACGAAAACCCACGCAGGAAAATAAGGATAATATTTTTCAATTAAGTCCTTACAGTAGGCACTTGCTTTATGAGAGCGAATTGTTTTTAATATTCCGAAGGAGTGGTCATTCGCTATAAATTTTTGAATGATATTATACCCGTCTTCTTCAGAATTTTTCTCAATGTTGTTAAGAAGTTGAACTTTCATGAAGTGTTCGATGTCAAGGGCCATTTGAAAAGCCAAGTATCGAATCCGCATGTCAAGTTTTGATAATTCTTGAAGACATGAGAAATCCAATCCTATATACTGGTCTGCTTTTGGCCCCGTTGGATATTTCTTGTAGTTTGCTCTATATGAAGCCAACTTCATATAGTAGTTATTATGTTCTAGGAAACTTTGAGCATCTTCTTTGGGAATACGATTAAAAGTAATGCCCTTCTTCTCCATATGAGCAACAAGCCCTTCGGCTGTTAATAAGTCCTTCATTAAACTGTTTCACCTCGAATTCTTTTTATAGCATTATACTACAGATATGCTTGTTAGTAAATGAACGGTCGTTGAGTGTAGTTGAACGTGGATCGCTATATATTAAAGCCTTAAGCCAACTCTAAATATAGAGAGAAGGTATCTATCACTATGAGCGACTCCATTTAAGGTAGTCAGCCTTCATGCGCAAAACGGCGAAATCAAAACCTCGATTCCCCATGGGGAATCGAAACTCCATGGATAATTCATAATTTACTCTGAATTGTTTGCTTTTCTTCTTAATTCAAAAAGCGCAAGGAGCCGTAATGCACTGAAACCATGCGGTTTTTACGCTCCCGGCTGTTTCTCATACCCCCCTACGCAATTTCGCGGAAATTTACGCGAGAGGGGGCGGCGGTCTTCCGAGGCAACGGCCACAGAGATTTGAACCCGGCCCCGGTCATCACCCTCGGTATTGGCGATCATAAGATCCTCGCAAAGGATTGCGACGATCTGGCCGACTGGTACGCGGAAGGCGAGGCCATGCCCATTTATGACGGCATCCGGGATTTCACCTTGAGCGGGATTGGCAGTCACAAGCTGGTCAGCTTTGTGAAATTCGATGAAGAGTTCGTCTATGATGCAGTCTTCAATTTCCGGGATTATCTGCTGCGCCGCTTTGCCCGTGTGATGGGAAGGGCTGAAGAACGCGCCTTCATCACCGGAAATACCATGAAAGAGCCGAGCGGACTCCTGAACACAGAAACCGGCGCGGAAATCGGTGTCAGTACAGCCTCGCTTTCCTATGACGATGTTGTCGCTTTGTTCTTCTCACTGGAGCCGGAATACCGTGACCGCGCCATGTGGATCATGAATGATGAAACCGCGCTGCTGCTGCGGACGCTGAAGGATGATGACGGAAATTACATCTGGAACCATTCTGACGGAACGATTCTCGGCAAGCCCGTAATCATCTCTAATTTCATGCCCTCTGCGGAAACAGGGGCTATGCCCATCCTGTTTGGCGATTACAGCTACTACTGGGTAGTCTGCCGCCGTCCGCTCGGAATCCGCGCTCTGTATGAGAAGTTTGCGGAGCATGACCAGATCGGATACCTCGGTGTGGAGTATCTCGATGGGAGGCTTGTCCGCTGCAAGGCAGTAAAGGGTATCAAGATTACCGCCTGACACACCGGCAGCCAGCTGCCTCTCTTACTCTGTGGCTGGCTGCCTCCTCCTTAAATGACAATCCACGCTAAACCGACAATAACCGCTGCAATGACAATCCCATGACAACAGGAAATGCCGCCCGTCTGGGCAGAAGGGAGATTACATTATGGACAGAGAGCCTGTTGTCACTGTGGAGAAGATCATCAGTGATACGGTTCACATCGTGGAATATACAGTCAGTGAAAACGCGAAAGAAAGTGCCTACGACAAGATCAGAAAACTGATCCTTAACAATTCTGGTATTATCGTAGAAAAAGCGGCGTCCTGGCCGGAATAAGTTGACTTTCGGGCGGTTTAGAGCGAACATGAACTACCGCCCGGAGTCTGTCGGAAGGGAGGATTAATGAGCACAAGACAGACATTCGCTGCGGCGAAGAATGATAAGATCACAGCCCTGTACTGCCGCCTCTCTCGGGACGACGAGCTGCAGGGGGATTCTAACAGCATCAAGAACCAGAAGGCGATCCTTCAGAAGTACGCTGATGATAATGGCTTTGGAAACACGGCCTTTTTCGTGGATGACGGTTTCTCCGGCACCAACTTCGACCGCCCGGACTGGCAGCGCCTGATGGCGTTGGTGGATGACGGGCAGGTAGGAACAATCATCGTAAAAGATATGAGCCGCCTTGGACGCGACTACCTGAAGGTCGGCATGTATACCGAGATGGTTTTTCCCAACGCTGACGTGCGGTTCATCGCCATCAACAACGGTGTGGACAGCGCGAACCAGGCAGAGAACGACATGACGCCGTTCATCAATATCTTCAACTAGTTTTACGCCAAGGCAAACGGCAGGGGCATTTCCGATAATCGGAACGATACAGATGATTACACATGGATTTCCAGCACAATTTCCCATATGCTTTCCCGCCCGGAGTACTTGGGACATACGGTCAACTTCAAGACCTACCGTAAGTCCTACAAGCAGAAGAAGCAACTGAAAAATGATCCATCAGAGTGGCAGATTTTTGAGAACACCCGTGAGGCGATCATTGATCAGGAGACTTACGACATTGTCCAGCGTATCCGAGATGGAAGGCGCAGGTGGACACCGATGGGAGAAATGCCCGTCCTCTCCGGGATAGTGTTCTGTGCAGACTGCGGAGCAAAACTGTACCAGGTGCGAGGGCGCAGTCTTCCTCAGAGTGAGTACATGGTTTGCGCCACATACCGAAAGAAGGGAAAGGAGGTATGCCCGTCACACCAGACCCGCAATTCTGTTATTGAAACGTTGCTCATTGACGGAATCCGCTCGGTGACGTCCTTCGCCAGAGAACACGAAGATGAGTTCGTGGATCGGATTTACGTCCACCAGACCGAACGCATCAACGGCAGAAAGATTCAGAGGATCAGGATCGTGTGGAACTGCATCGGGGAGTTTACACCACCGGTGCCTGAGCCGGAAAAAGAAACGGCGTAGCCGTGGCTTACGACTACGCCGATATTTCCGGGATTAGAAAATCCCTAAGTTGCACCCTCTAAAGGGAGGGGCGGTTTTTTAGCTTTACCGCAGCCTTTCGCTTTGGCGAAAGGCTGTCTTTCTACAGGCGGCTGCCTTTGTATTATTTATCTTATTTCACGCTGAATACCAGGGTAACTGCATCATAGATGCCGCCCTCTTCGTCCAGGAACATTACATCCGCGACTTTCAGGCCGGCGGTGGCGAAGTTCACGGAGAAGTCTGCGCTTCCTTCTGCCAGATCAAAGGTCTGTGTTTCGACGGAACCGTCTTCTGCGTTCGTGATCTCCATCTCTACCGTGCTGCCCGCGTCGGCGATCAGCCGGCCATTGGCAAATCCGCCGGCGGTCCAGCCGGTGGTATCACCGGAGGTGATCACTACGCCGGTTCCGGATCCGGCAATATCATCGCCGCAGCTTACATGATACTGAGCGCCAGAGGCATCTTCCACGAGGAAATCTGCCGTAACGGCTCTGTCTTCGCTGAGGGCTGCTTCATCCGTCTGACCGGTCAGTACAGTGATCGCACTGCCTTCCAGCCATCCATACTGATCCAGTTCATCCTGAGGCATGGGGGAAACGGCCCAGCGGGAAGTATCTGCCAGATCCACGGTGATGGTTTCCATACCGCTGATGGTGATGGTTCCGCTGACAGGACGGGCATCGGCTACATTCGCCAGAATCGTTACCATACCCACCACGTTGCCTGCGGAAACGACTTCCGCCTCTGCTTCGGTGATCTCCGCGGGAGCTTCCTCAACCGGTTCTTCCTCTACGGGCTCTTCCACCGGTTCTTCTTCGATGGGTTCTTCCACCGGCTCTTCTGCTTCAGGTGCATCATCCACTACGGGTTCTTCGTCCTCGGAGAACTCTTCCCAGTCCGGATCGCCGCCGTCGATGATGGGAGCTTCTTCTCCGTCCTCACCTACAACGACATCCCAGTCGTCTTCCTCTTCTTCTACCGGAGCTACGGTCTCGGGCTGCTGGTTATCTTCTTTGTTGGTAGAGTCGCTGACGACATCCTCACCCAGAGCCTTATCATCGGTATCGTTCAGAATGCTGTCCTCTTCCACTTCCGGCTCCACGATTTCTTCCTCAGTGTCGCCGCCATCGGTAAGCTGGATCTCGGTTCCCACATTCTCGCCGACTCTCTCCAGAGTATCCTTCATATCTTCGTACTCATAGTCCTGAGCTGCGATATCTTTGGAGAGCTGGAGCAGATTCTCTTTATTATTGTTGCTGAAGACAGACTCTTTGTCATCGTCCTCATCGCCGTCTTCCGCAGCCTTTCTCTCATCCAGTTTATCCAGGATCTCATCTACGATCTTTTCGATCTCCTCATCGTCTTTGACTTTGTCCTCGATGATCTTGATCTTGATCTCATTGATGATCTCAACGGCTTCATCTTTACCTACGTCATCGGCCAGATCTTCCGTGATGATCATCTCTTTGGTGGCCAGATCTTTCTTTTCCTGACTCAGGGTCTCGCCGCTGGCTACTTCGTAGGCCATCATGACACCGGTCAGAGCACCGGTACCGGATACCTTGATCGGGGAAGCCGCAATGACATCGCAGTTCTTGATGCCGGCGGTGGAAAGCGTCGTGGCAATCATATTGCTGGTCACATAGGTAAGGTTCGCGGTTTTCACACGGATACCGCCGGAGTTGGTAGGGCAGACATAGGCGCAGCTGAAGGTGCGGGTGCCGATCTGCTCCAGGGAAATAAAGGAGGCCAGATGCTCTCTCTCGTCTTTGTTGGTAATGGTCAGCTGCTGCACTTCATCCAGATTCTTAATGCCAAAGTATTTCAGAATCGATTTTCTCTGAGAATCACTCAGGTCCGCGCCCAGCGTAACAACTCTCTGGCTGTCAGCAAGTACACGTACCGGACTGATCATGGAGAAAACCATTGCCAGGGCCAACAGGCCTGTGATCCATTTCTTCTTCATGTACATCCTTCCTTTCTGTACCGTTCCTCCCGGTACCAGGGGTTTTTGTTTATCGCAACAATCCGCTATACCGCACCGGATTTTCTATACTGTGTGTATATCAGATGTTTGTGATCATTGTGTGACTGATTTCTTTTCGATTTTTTAAATTTTCATATCATTCCGGATGCAGAAATCTTCTCTCTAAAACAATCTCTGTAACAATCTCTGTAATATTCTCTGAAACTATTCTGCCTTTTTCAGGATTGGAACCATACATCCGCATCTTCCAGCTGACTGTATTCGTAACCGTCTTCATCGTAGGTGTTGAAGGTTCCCTGCACCCAGATGATATCGCCCGGTTCCGGATAGTCCTCCGGATACGTGTGATCGCCCTTCCACAGGAATTCGATACCTTCGACACAGCAGGCGGTGGCATCCGCTACCCGGCAGGTGTAATAATTCCGGTTGTGGGTCTCGTCTTCATATACATTGAAATCGCCCACCATGCGAATGGTCTTTCCCACATAGTCATCCGGATTGGTCATCATGTTGAACACTTCCGAGTACACCATGGTTCCCGACAGCTGGCTCAGATCTACATCGATGTCCATCTCAGGAAGCGGCATCTCCCCCGATGCTGCCGTCGGTCCGGTAACAGCCTGATCTGCCGCAGCGGCATTCTCCGTCTCACTCCCGGCATCCTCCGGGGCTCCGTCCTCCGCCGTCATCTGAGCAGCGATGGCATCCACGGCGTTCGCCTTGGTTTCCCGCACTCCGCCGGCCTTGCTGCCGCCGCATCCGGTCAGCCCTGACAGCATCACACCGATGACCATCACCGTCAGAACTCCCGCAGCCGCACTGTGGCTGCTGCCCAGCTTACCGGCCAGGCAGAACAGGAAGAACACCAGGACATCTATGGCCACGATCGTGGATCCCACAGGAGTCCCTGCCAGGATGGAGATCAGGATCCCCGCAAAGGAGCAGCCCACCGATACAACCGCGGAACAGATGGTCACCGCACGGAAATTTTTAAACACCCGCATGGCAGAAAGGGCCGGAAAGATCACCAGGGCAGAAATCAGCAGAGATCCCACCAGATTCATAGCCAGTACGATAATCACCGCAATCGTGACGGCAATCAGAAGATTATAGGCATCTACCTTCGTTCCCACAGCCCGGGAAAAGTTCTCATCAAAGGTGACCGCAAAAATCTTGTTGTAGTACAGAATAAAAACGATAACTACGATGATCGACAGTACGACGCACAGCCATACCTCCCAACGGGTGAGGGTGAGGATCGAAGTGGAGCCGAACAAGGTGCTGCAGACATCCCCGGACAGATTCGTAGAGGTAGAAAACAAGTTCATCAACAGATATCCGAAGGCCAGTGCTCCCACCGAAATCATAGCAATGGCAGCATCGCCCTTGATCTTTGTATTCTGGCCGGTCCGCAGCAGCAGAACTGCACAGAGCACCGTCAGCGGCAGGACCAGCAGCATCCGGCTGGTCAGATTCAGTACACTGGCGATGGCCATCGCACCAAAAGCCACGTGGGACAGGCCGTCCCCGATAAAAGAGAACCGCTTCAGCACCAGCGTCACCCCCAGCAAGGACGAGCACAGCGCGATGAGCACCCCCACGATCAGAGCATATCGCACAAAGGGATAGGAAAAATACAGCAGTAATTTATCGATCAAGCTTCTTCGCCTCGCTTTCTTTCCGGCTCATTCAGGAAGCCCCGGCTGATCCGGCTGCTGCGATATTCATCTTTGGTGCCGAAAAACACTTCACTACCTATATGTAATATATGGCTGGCATAGGTAAGAGCCGCCTCGACATCGTGGGAAATCATGACAATTGTAATCCCATCCTCATTTAATTCCTGAATCAGGCGGTACATCTCGAGCGTCACCTTTGGATCCAGTCCGGAAACCGGTTCGTCCAGGAGAAGACATTTCCGGGTGGCACAAAGGGCTCTTGCCAGCAAAACCCTCTGCTGCTGACCTCCGGAAAGCTCCCGGTAACAGCGATGACGCATCTCAAAAATACCCATCCGCATCATATTGTCCTTAGCGAGCTTTTTCTCTTCCATCCCATAGAAAAAGCGTCTTCCCATCCGGCCCTGGCAGCCGGACAGAACCACTTCATTCACAGAAGCCGGAAAATCCCGCTGCACTACCGTCTGCTGAGGCAGATAGCCAATCTCATTTTTCTTCAGACCGTCACCGGTCCCAATCGTCCCGGAAATCGGAGGGATCAGCCCCAGAAGAGTTTTCATAAGAGTGGATTTTCCGGAGCCGTTTTCCCCCACAATACAGAGATAATCCCCCGCATTCACTTCAAAAGAAAGATTTTCCATCACCGCCGAGGAATCATATCCCAGAGTCACATTCTGACAGGAAATCAATGCCATAAATACCTCCCTGCGGTCTCGTCACCGACACATCACCGCAGATAACCAACAATCCATCATGTTTTTTATACCATAGCATACTTCCCCCGGGAATGCAAATGCACAATTATGGTTAAAAACGGGCGAGCCATTCCTCGATCTCGGCGCGGCTGAGGCCATCCGGGATCTCCACCTCGTCGGGCAGGCGGCTGGCGTCTTCCGGCGAGATCTCGAACAGGGTGTCTTCCCGGAGGAATATTTCCGGGCGCAGGTCTGCCGGTGTTTCCGGATTCCCGTCGCCCTCTTCTCCACAGTCACAGGCCAGATCGTGGCTGTGGCCGACGGGTCCGGGGCCTCCGATGTAATCCCGGATCAGGGGCAGCTGGTTTCGGAGAAAGCGCACAAAGGCTCTCTGGGCTTTGCGTCCGCTGCCGTCAAACCGGCTGACTCCGGCACCGGCCAGGATCTCAAAAGGCTCCTTCTCCAGAGGGCCGCAGATAACCGCTTCGCAGTGGTCCGCCACAATCTTTTCCGCAAAAACCAGATTCTCCGGATCCTGTTTTCCGTAAACATGATAAATCTGATTTTTCTCCACATCCACCATCAGCAAAAATGGGCTCTCTCTGAAATCCGCCGGCACCAGACCGCCGGCATCCTCTGTTTCACAGCAAATGGCTGCCTTCATATTGCCTCCTGTCATACACATAATGATTTATCTTCGACTGTCTGCAGTTTTCGTTTTTTATTTCCGCCGGCCGGCAGGATCCGGCCGAACTGAATCTCACAGGACAGAAATCCCTTCGTGACAGGATACAGCGCGTCCTGAATTCTCCGCCGCCACTCCTTCCTGCATCCGGGTTCTTCCGCCTCTTCGTCTTCCGGTTTATCGTTACATATCTCGATATTTCTCTCGTAATTTCTGCTCTTCCAGGCATGGTCGGTGACTTCCACCGTCAGATGCAGCCTCTTTTCTTCTTCCTGATATTCTGCAGCATAGTCCAGTACCCAGGGCAGGGAAAAAAGAGCTTCGTCAAGACGCTGCACAGAGAAGGAGGAACCGTCCGGCAAAAATCTCTGTTCCCTGATTCTTCCCATCACCTTATCCAGCCGGGGTTTCAGACAGCCGCAGGGACAGGGTGTCGTCTCCATCCTTCCCAGATCCCCGGTACGATAACGGATGAGGGGCATCCCCCTCCGGCGGAGCGTCGTAATCACGATCTCTCCGTAGTTTCCCGGCTCCGCAGGACGTCCGGTTTCCGGATCCACAATTTCCAGAAGCAGATCCTCATCCCTCAGGTGGTACGCTTTTCTCGCTTCACACTGGACCCCTCCTCCATATCCGGTTTCGCTCATCCCCCAGTGAGTGAAGACGCGGCAGTTCCAGCGAAGTTCGATCCGCCGCATGAGGGAATCGGCAGTGTAATCCGCCGAGAGGAGGACCGTACGGGGCGAAAGCTCCGGTGCCCTATCCGCCAGCCGCAGCATCTGAACCGGCGTTCCGATCAGCGTGTCCGCGCCGGACGCCTGTTTCGCTGCCAGATCATAATCCTGAATAAATCCAAATACATCCACCGCTGCCGGCAGATGGGAAAGGCCTTCTTTCAGGAGGCCTCCCACGGAGTAATGGGTCTCCCCCGCCATAAAAACCGCCACCCGGTCACCAGGCCGCACGAGGGAACGGATTCCATAAGAGAAGAAATCCGCCGTCCGCTCCAGATCCTCCGCAGTAAAGAACAGCCGCTTCGGTTTTCCGGATGTCCCGGAGGAACGCAAAGTAATGATGCGGGCAATCTCCTTCGGCGACACGCAGAGAAAAGACTCCGGCGACTCCTGCAGATCCTCCGCCGTGATAAAGGGAATCTCCTGAAAATCCGTATAACCCTTCTCCCCTTTTCCGTTAAAAAAACCGGGCCGGGTTCCGTCATACGTGCTGTGCTCTCTGGCATAGTTTACGGCTTCCTCCAGCGGGCTGCGTTCCGCCAGGCAGAGATAATAGCCGCATTTTTTTCTTCGCAGCTCCGCCGGTGACGTGCCCAGGACTTCTTCCAGACCGGTCTCTTGGTCCATGATCATCTGGGCCACCCAGTCCCCCAGGACAGAGGAGACGTCCTGCATTTCCAGGACATTAAACCCTGCCTCCCGCAGAGACAGGAAGATCTCTTCCGCCGTTTCCAGGCGCCCCACTACAAGAGGATTCTCTTCCGCCGGCTGCTGTCGGAATACCGTTCCGGCCATTGTACCATCTCCGGTCGGCTGCCGGTCCACCGTCTCAGCACCCTTACCATCTTCGGTCGGCTGCCGGTCCACTTCCCCCAGGGGGAACAGATGCTTCCAAGGTTTGCGGGAACGGATGTACAGGTCGCTCATCAGCAGCTTCCCTTCGGGGGTCAGCACCCGCAGAATCTCCGAAAGTGCCTTCCCCGGATCTGTGATCCGGCTAAAGCTGCATTCCATCAGAACCAGATCCACCGAGCCATCCGGAAACGGAAGTTCTTCCGCCCTCCCCCGGATAAGCCCCTGACCATTGTCTGCCATCGGATCTACTCCCGAAAGCTGCCATCCGGGATACTTTTCTTTGAGCCAGGCCAATGTTGCGCCCTCCCCGCAGCCAATATCCAGCACCCGGAGGGGGGCATGCAGATCCGGAGAGCGGTATTTCTCCACATACTCCAGTAACTGTCCGGTCAGATGAAATCCTCCGGGACGGCAGAGAGAGGCTTCCCGGTCACAAGATATTTTCTTCATCGCTTCCCGTCTCTCATCGATTCCCATTCTTTCTCTATTCCTGTCCTTCCTCTATTCCCGTCCTTCATCCATCATTCCGAAACATTCGGTAAAATATACTTTCAGCGTAAGCCCGAACTGCTTTACCGCCTCGCGCAGAGCAAAATCCATAATGGTATCCAGCCGGTCCGACTCACAGACGGCGCGGGCATTCAGAATAACTTTCAGCGACCGGCACTCTCCGGGGAAGTCCTGATCCCACTGCAGGGGCTCATCGATGCCCGTCAGGGAGACCTTCAGGATATCTCCGTTCTCGGTTTCCGCCATTGCCTTCAGATGCGGTACATTCCGTCCCGCCACGGCCAACCCCTGACGGATCCCGTCCATCAGCCTGGTGATAAACTGCTTTCCACTAAACGGATCGTCTTTTGCCCTGCCAGCCTCCGCCGGATCCACCTTTGCCAGGTCGCATTTTACAAAAAACTGGCGGTTGTACCAGCTCATGGTTTCTTCTGCCGCCACAAACTCCGGGCCGCCATAGCCGATATCCGTTTCCGGCAGTGTGGAATGATGCTCCAGCAGATAATCCACGATTTCTTTTATTCCTGTTCTGCGGCGGGCGGACATGGCAAATACCGCAGCCTGGGGATAACGTGTCTTCAGGAAATGCAGATATTCTCCGATCTGTTCCTCCGTCAGCAGATCGGTCTTATTCAGGAGGATCACTTCCGCCTCTTTCAGCTGGGCATCGAAAAGATAATCCATTTCCTTCGGGAGATGGATATCCGCCTTCTCCGGCATGATCACCCGCAGCCGCTCCGGGTCGGCCACGGCCACAAAGGGGCAGAGTTCAAACTCTCCGGGATAGTCCCGGTTCAGTTTGTGATAGACATGATCCAGGGCTCCGATCCCGCAGCCGGGTATGTCAGAAAATATGATATCGGCTTCTTCCAGGTCGCGAAACTCCCGCAAGGCATCCACCAGGTTTTCTGTCTGATAGCAGATACAGTCTCCCGTGATCTCCCGGGAGAGGTATCCCTTATATTCCGTATATTTTCCGTCCACCAGATTCTTTATTCCCAGGTCATTTACCAGGATCGCCGGCTTCTTCTTCCGGGAGAGAATCTCATCGGCAAAAGCCATCATACCGGTAGTTTTTCCGGCCCCCAGGAATCCCCCTATAACTACATACTTACTCATTAATCTTCCCTCCGAACTCTGTTCCTCTACTGTTTCCTTTATCGAAACTCCCACCATTTTTTCTTCCGTTTTCCCCCGCCGCTGTCTTTGTCAGATACGCCGCGCAGAAGGGGATCAGCCGTCCTCTTCGGTAGACGTGCAGACTGCAGCGGCGCAGCCGCTCGTAATCCAGATTTTCCGCATCCTGAAAATCCATGGAAGTGATCGTGAAACCATGGGTACGGACTCTGTCCAGGAACTGATCCATATCCGTCATATCTGCCGCATCTGACATATTCTTTCTGGTGGCTTCGGAGGCTGCCTCTTCCCCGGAACCTGTTTCCTGTGGATCCTTTCCCTGCCCCCTGCGCTTCCATCGTCTCCCGATAAACTCCCGGTTCTTTTCGGCCGGGTCGAACCCGGGCTCTTCCGGCCCGCAGCAGACGCGGCTGCGTTTTGCCGTGAGTGCCATCAGGGAAAAGTCCGGCAGCACCACAAAATCTCCGTGGAACCCGCACATGGGATGGTTACAGCAGGAAGGGATCAGATGTTCCGGCCGGATCCGGCCGCCGGTCTGCTCCACCACTTCCTTCAGCAGCTGGTCCAGAGTAAAACGGTCCTCGTTCCGGGGAAGGGCCGGGATCCTTCCAAAATAGCTGACGGGCTGAAAATGGATCCCGCGGATTGCAGGGGAACGCCGGATGCCAAAACGGATAATATCACCGATCTGATGCTCATTAACACCGGGCACGATCACCGGAACCAGCGTCACGCCGATCCCGTATTTTGCGCAGTTCTCGATGGCTCTCCGTTTCACATCCATCATCGGCCGTTTCCGCAGTTTCCGGTAAATGTCATCGTCCAGTCCGTCGAACTGCAGGAAGACGAAGGACAGCCCCGCCTCCGCAAGGCGCCGCACATAGTCTTCCTCCTCGGCAAGACGAAGGCCATTGCTGTTCAGCTGGATATAGCGGCAGCCGCATTTTGCAGCGAAGGATACGATCTCCGGCAGATCGTCCCGCAGAGTCGGCTCACCCCCGGACAGCTGCAGGAAAGTCTGCCCCGGAACCGTCAGATCAAAGATCCAGGCCTTTACCCTCTCCAGGGGAGGATCTTCCTCCTTACATTCCCCGGCGAAGCAGAAGGTGCAGCGCATCTGACACCGTCCCGTCACCTCCAGCAGAGTACAGCAGGTCTGTCTGAGATGTTCTCGGCAGAGGCCCCGGCAGCTGCCACAGTCCGGGCCGGCATCCGGGGCAGAATTCCTTTCAGAAACACTCTCTGTCTTCGGATCCCGCCGTGCCGTCGGTTCCTTTATTTCCGCTGGCGGTTCTCCCCGCCATTCCTCCCAGTCCCGATGGCCGCGCCATAAAACCGTAGAAAAGCTCCCATGCTCCGGGCATTCTTTTTCCATGGTCACTTCGCCGGAACTTTTCTTTACTCTCCGGGCCTGAATTTTCCTGCCGCACACCGGACAGACACTGTAGGTAACCTCTGTCGTCATGAAACCTCCTGCCTCCGTTTCACTACAGCGGTCATGGCTTTTTCAGGTTCTCCACCATTCCCGCCATTCTTTCTTCCCGGATTCTTTATTTATCTTCCAGGTTCTGCTCCACTTCCGCCATCTTTCCGCGAACCAGATCCTCCGGGATATACACCTCACCGCACTTCGGACAGCGGAGCAGTTTCGTATGAAATCCGTGATCCAGATACTCAAAATATGTCTCCGCCGGTTCCATCGGGACCCGGCATTTGCGACAGATCATCTCTACCATTATTCTCCCTCCAGATTCATACGGTGGGCATATCCGTTCCACAGACGGAAGCTGCCATCGGCCAGAGGCTCATACTCCGCCCAGTACGTCATATGCATCCATTTGTGATGTCCGGTTATGTGTCCGTTCTCCGGATTCAGCACGCCGGCGCATTCCTTCTCGCACCAGGCTACCACCTCTTCCATATCCGAGATCAGGATATGCTGCTCGGACAGTTTTTTCTCCAGCTCCTCGCTGACATGAAGTACCATCTTTTTATCCTCTCCGGGAAGGTTCTCTCCCCACCAGCGGCTGAGAAGGTCGTGAACGGTCTGTCTGCGGTTTTCCCACCGGCGGGTCACCGTGGGATTCTCCCGCCGGGCATTGGTTCTTCCAAATGCCAGATCCAGGATATGCAGGTTTTCCTTTCCCCGGCCTGCAAATGTGTCGCGGCAGTTCACACAATAGGTAATGTAGGGAAGGGGAGACTCCTCAGCCCTCTCCATGCGCACGCGTTTTGCGTAATCCGGCGCCGCAATGGAATACTGACCTCCGTAGCTGCAGCACCGGGCCAGCTCTCCGGTATGGGACAGATCTTCGTGGGGAATCTGAAGTGCATCGGCCAGTTTCCGTACCGCTGCCTGAAGTTCAGGATAGTCCCTGCTGGCACAGGGGTCAAATACGGCATAAGGGCCTGCCGGCGGCTCTTCGGCCTTATTCTGTCCCGGATCACTTCCATAACGTGGTTCGGGCAGTCCCCATTCGACCATCTTCTCCTCCACGAAGGATCCGGGGATCTCCGGAAGAAACTGTGCAAACATCTTCCGGCAAGTCGGGCAGGCAAAGATCACCTCGGGACACCCCAGTTCCTTCCACTGATCCCGCAGAGCCGCCAGATGTGCCTCGTGCATCTCATCCTCCACAGCCCACACCGCCGGGGCTCCGCAGCAGTTCATCCAGATGGCGGCCTCCGGCTGATTTTCCCTCAGCCAGCCATAGACATCCGTCACATAGGAGGGGTCCGAGGCAGCCATCTGGCATCCCGGGAAAAAGGCATAGCGGCTGACTTCGACCCCCGAAGGCTTCCGCACCAGACAGACCTCTTCCGAAGAAAATGTCATGTCCCGGAGCCAGTAATCATGGAATGCCCAGGGCATGGCGTCCGTCTCCTTCAGCCCGCGGTGACTCTGGAGCAGGAATTCCCCCATATCGATCCGCTGGGGACAGACCGTCTTGCAGAGTCCGCACTGGTCACAGGAAGCAATCCTCCGGGTCGCCCAGCGGCCATCGTTGGCCAGTGTGCTGGGCCGGACCGTGATATAGGACTCCTCATACAGACGCCCCGGCGTCTTCTGCTGAATCCGCATCAGATCACATTCCTGCATACAGATGTCACAGGAACATTTCCGGCACCGGCGGGCTTCTTCGGCCGCCTCCTCTGGGGTATATCCCAGGGCCGGATCCGCCGGTACCACCGGCTCCGTCCAGGGCAGTCTGGAAGCATCCAGCTTCAGTTTTGTATCGGTCTCATCCTCGGGCTCATTCATCAGTCCGGTTTTCAGATACCGTTCCAGGGCCAGCGCTGCCCGGATTCCCTCGGCCAGAGCGGGGATGACATCGGCTCCCGTGACTCCGCCGCCCATAAACACACCGGAAAGATCCGTGGCAAAAGCTCCCGTCTTCTGTCTCACCAGCCCGAAATCACGGCCACACTTTCCGGTGGCGACATAGACCACATCCGCCTGTTCCCGGATCGCCGTAAGGTCTGTCACTTCCGTGTTCAGGTGCCACTCCGGCGTTTCGAACCGGAACTGATTCCGGATCTCTTC
Source organism: uncultured Lachnospiraceae bacterium (assembly GCA_946630035.1). Lineage (GTDB taxonomy): Bacteria > Bacillota > Clostridia > Lachnospirales > Lachnospiraceae > UBA3305. The sequence goes on along the minus strand of CAMOYN010000010.1, from coordinate 7,678 downwards.
GTCGAACAGCGCCGGATCCATCTGCTCTCTTGCGCTTCCACCCGCTACCGCCGCCTTGTCATAGATAGCCACTTCATATTTTTTATTCAGAAGCCGGAGCGCACAGCCGAGACCGGACAGGCCGGCCCCGATGATTGCCACCTTCTTCCCCTTGGGCGGAAGGTTGTAGGCATTGGGCGTTTTTCTCCTGGCATGCCGGATCATCGCCCCCTCCAGCTCATGGATGGATAGAGCACCACCCCGCTCCCGCAGGATGCAGGCCTGCTCGCAGGGTCGGGGGCAAAGGGCATGTACGATCACAGGAAATTCCACGGCCGTCTGAAAGGACCGGTAGACCGCATTCCACCGGGCGCCCTCCCATTTTCCTTCCATCTCCTTGATATCCAGATGAAAGGGACAGGCAACCGTACAGAATGCCGGTTCATCCTGGTGACACTTTGTCTTCAGAATTTCGCCAAAAGATTCCAGGAAACTGGTGTCCTTCTTCTCAGCCATGGTGTACTCCTCCTGGTGAAAAAGATAAATGGTGAATAAAATGATACCCGCAGGCGGATTCCTACGGGTATCATTATAGCATATAACTCTTTCAAAAACGACCCGATCCGATCAGAAAGGTCTCTCCGCATTCGGATCATCCAGGGATACATAGTATCCTTCGTTCTTATTGAACGGTACCGGATTCGCCTTGATGTCTTCGAGTCTCTCATACATATCCGGTCCCAGATAGTATTTGGCCGGCTCGTAAGGTTTCTCACCCTTCGCCAGGGCATCCAGACCTGCCTTTACCTTCTCCGGCAGAGCGGGCTGCTCATGGATCCGGACACCGGTCGCATTGTAGATAGCATTCAGCACGGCGCAGTGAGGAGATGCCTGGAAGGCCTCGGAGGCACCGGAGGATCCGTAAGGGCCGGACTCAATGGTGTCATCCATATGAATGACTGTGATGTCATCCGGGGTATCCTTGATATAAGGAACACCGGCTCCCAGCATGTTGTTATGTTTCTTCACATCATCATAATCCTCGGACAGTGCAAAACCGATACCATGGGAGATGCCGGAGTAAGCCTGGCCATTGACGGCCTGCAGGTTACCGCTCCGACCCACGTGATCCACACAGGTGAACTTCAGAACGGTGGTCTTTCCGGTCTTGGCATCCACTTCTACCTCGGCCATATTCAGGCAGTAGGTGTAAGCGGGAGAAGGATCGCCGATACCCGTGTTGGGATCCGGACGAACCAGATCGGGATCGATGGAGTTCTCATGTTTGCCAAAGAACTTCGTAGGCAGTCCCTCGGCTACCATCTCCTCATAGGTGCGATAGGTGCCGTCTTCTTTTCTCATGGCATCCAGCATCTTCTCGCCGGCGATCTTGGTGGCCAGTCCATCCATATAGAAGGAACGGCTGGCGCCTGCCATACCGGTATCCGGGCAAAGCTTGGTATCATTCTGTACCAGCTGGATGTCATCCGGAGTGATGTGCAGAGGCTTCAGAGCTTCCAGGGTAACCATCACGGAACCAACGGCGCCGCCCTGACCCATGCAGTGCCAGGTATCATATTTCCAGATCTTTCCGTCTTCCTTCAGCTCCAGCGCAACCTCAGCGGAGTCATTCTCACCCTCGGTTACATTGAATCCACCCCAGGATACGCCGACACCGCGGAGTTTCTCCGGTGTGGAAGCAGCCTTGGCTTCGGCTTTTGCCTTCTCATAGAGAGGACGCATCCGATCCATCATGGCTTCCATCGGATACTGTTTGAATTCATAGCTGTTGATATTGGTCTCACCGGGACGGGCAATGTTCTTATAACGGAACTCGAAGGGATCCATACCCAGTTTCTCGGCCATCATATCCATCAGCGGTTCGCTGAGGGTATAGGACTGAGGAGAACCATAGCTGCGGTATGCCGTACCAAAGGCATGGTTGACATTTGCCACACGAACCAGACCGGCTACGTTCGGGACATAGTAAGGCCAGAAGGTAAAGCGAGCCGGTTTGGTCATGACATCGTCACCACCCCAGGAATAAGCACCGTGATCCAGTCCGATATCAAACTCAGCAGCGATGATCCGGCCATCCTTGTCGCAGGCCAGACGTCCGTTGGAGTAGGACGGGCAGCGTTTTCCGGAGAAGTGCTGATGCTCTTCATAGGACATGGAGAGGGATACAGGTTCGCCGGTCACGATGGTGCAGGCCGCTACCAGAGCGATGTCGCCGGCATTGGTGGACCATCCGAAGCTGGCGCCGGTGGGGTTCATCAGGATACGATATTTCTCTCTCGGAACACCGAAGCAGGCAGCGCCGATCCGGCCGATAGAGGAATATACGCACTGGGATTTACACTGAATGGTCAGCATGCCGTCATCTGCCCAGTAACACTGAGCCACGCAGCCCTCGATGGAGAGGTGAGGCTCACGGGTCGAATGGAAGCTTCCTTCCACAACGTAAGGAGCGTCGTCGATCAGATCACGGACTTTTTCGGGATCTTCCAGACCTTCGCCCTTCAGAACCGGCTGCTCACAGAAAATATTGTCGGTATCATCATGGATCCGCATGGCATCGGGCATCGCGGCATCCAGATAACTGGTGTACTCCGGCAGCTTCTCATAATCCATGGTAACCTTGGCGGCCGCTGCACGGGCTTCCCGGTTGGTACGGGCTACTACCAGAGCGATCACGTCGCCCCAGCGGTAGATCTTCTCATCCTGCAGAACCTTACGGGAAGGTTTCAGAACGGTACTTCTCTCGTGGAACTGACCTTCGCCCATCAGGTTGGTTCCGCCGATGGCATAGATATCCTTCGCAGTGATCACCTTCACTACGCCGGGCATCTTCTCGGCTTCTTCGGTATGGATCGCCAGGATCTTCGCATGATGAGCCACACGAGGCTGCACCACAGCGGCATACAGAGTGCCTTCCGGCATCTTCAGAGCCTGGTCATCGCCGTAATCCGTCAGACCGGTTACTTTCCCCAGCGCATCCGGACGAACGATGCTGGTGCCGTAGTATTCACCGTTTTCAGGTGCTTTATACATGATGTCCTCGATGGAACATTCTCCGCGCATCACTTTGGCAGCTGCCATTACGGCATCTACGATCTGCTTGTAACCGGTGCAGCGGCAGACATTTCTGGTCTTCTGGAACCAGTCTCTCACTTCTTCTCTGGTGGGATCCGGGTTCTCCTGCAGAAGGGCATAAGCGGAAACGATAAATCCGGGTACGCAGAATCCGCACTGAACCGCACCGCAGTGCATCCATGCCACCTGCAGCGGATGCAGATGCTGAGGAGTTCCGATACCCTCAATGGTAATAATCTTGGCATATTCCGGAACTTTTGTGATCTTTCTGGTACAGGAACGGACCACTTTTCCATCCAGAATAACCGAACAGGAGCCGCAGACGCCGGTTCCACAGCCGACCTTTACACCGGTCAGCCCCAGGCGCCGCAGGACATCCGAGAGACGGTCATTCTCCGGGTCACACATAAACACCCGGTCCACTCCATTGATGTTCAGGAACATTTTTCTGAGTTTCATAGGCGGTTGCCTCCTTTCTGTTCTGTATCGTCAGCACTGTGGGAGTTCTGAAACATTTCTCCTGGTATTACCGTCATACGTACACAGGCAGGTATACGTACAGCCCACGTTCCTCTCACGCAGGCAGTTCCGGTTCATACCCCTCGTCCTCCAGCAGCTCCCGGCATTTTCTCCAGACATTCTCCACAATGGCCGGGCATCTCAGTACTTTATTCACCGGATCCCCCGCCAGAATATCCCGGCAGTCCGTGCCTCCATACGCTTCTCCATAGGTCTCCTGAAACCACTGAACCAGCTCCGGAATCATCTCCGTTGCCGCCAGTTCCGCATCAAACAGACTCAGACACATGGCTCCCCCTGTCAGGGCCCCACAGGTCAGTCCGGAATGGATACCAAGACAAAGAGCAGACGATGCCTGCTCCAGCGCAGGATTCTCCTGCCCGAGACAACGAAGTCCCAGGGCGGTTAAAGCCCGCGAACAGCACATCCCCTGCAGCAGCAGCCCGTGCAATAGCAGAATGTCATCCTCCATCGGTATCCTCCTATGATCCTGTATGAAAAACAGTCCACGTATACTTATGATAAATTGTAACGAATCGTGATATGAATGTCAATTGGATTTTAGGGCTCTTTTCAATTTTTCGATATTTATTTTTCTGAATAACGCACTTTAGTGAAATTCTATTCAGGTTCTCATTTATTGTCCTTGATATTTCACCTGTGTGAAACATCCCTGTTTGACTGTCTTTCAAACTATATTTTTGTAGTTTGTAACACGAAAAGGACAGTCCGTGTGCCATATGATCTGTCGCTTTTCACAATCCTGTAGTTTTAAGGGATTGAAGGAAGAAAAGCCCAATGGAGTCACGCTCCATCGGGCTTTTCGCTATCATGCTCCTCCCGAAAAACCAGAGGATATAATGGCATCAGATATCTATGGCGCGGTAATATCCCAGGCTGGTTGCATCCACCACTCTTCCGGCCCGGATCACATCACCGACTTCAAAGACACGGGGAGCCGTGTTGTAGAAGGCATCGGCTGCCTTACGGTCGGACTTCATACCGGCGGCCAGCACCACGGTATCGGCTTCGATGAGAACCTCTCCTTCGGGGCCGTTGCAGAGCACACCCTGATCGGTGATTTCTTTTGCCGTCGTCTGGGTCCGGATCTGAATGTGGCTCTTTCTCACGTACTGATCCATGGCCACCTTGTGCATCCAGTAGGCATCCTCTGCCCAGGTATCCTTCATCTCAATCACGGTCACGTCTTTCCCCAGCATATCCAGGTAGATCGACAGTTCGCTTCCCACCAGACCTCCGCCGAGGATCGCCACCTTCTGGCCCACCGCCGGCTCTGCTGCCTCCAGGGCATCGAGGCCCACGACGATCGGCTTGTCGATGCCGGGAATCGGGGGAACGATGGGCTTCGCACCGATGGCGCTCACCACCACGTCCGCGTTCATGGCGGCCACTTCCTCCGGCGTCACCTCGGCATTCAGATGGATGTCCACCCCGGCCGTTTCACAGCGTTTCGCCAGAACCTCCACGAAATGGTACATATCCTTTTTGAAAGGAATGTGCTGTTCATGGAGGATCTGCCCGCCCAGACGATCTCTCTTCTCATAGAGCGACACACTGTGTCCCCGTCCGGCTGCCGTGATCGCCGCCTCCATGCCGCCGGGGCCGCCGCCGATCACCACGACCTTCTTCGGAGTCGTGGGCGGGAAGGCGTGCTTATGATCCAGCTCATTTCCGATCACCGGGTTGAAGGCGCAGCAGAAATTCCGGTTGGTCAGATAGTTGAAGAAACAGGTGTAGCAGCGGCAGCACTGGGTGATGTCGTCCTTATGTCCGGAGAAGGCCTTCTCCGGGAAGAAAGGATCACAGATGGACTGACGGGCCACCTCAATGATATCCGCTTTGCCCGAGGCAATGATCTCCTCCATCATATCCACATCATTGATGCCGCCGAGGGTCGCCACCGGCGTCTTCACATGCTTCTTGATCTCCGCAGCGTATTTTACATTGCAGCCATGCTCGATAAACATGGAGGGATGGGTGATGACAAACACATCATCGTTCTCGTGAATGCCGGCGGAAACATGAAGGATATCCACCTTGCCGTCCAGCATCTTCGCCATCCGCACACCTTCATCGATATCATATCCCTCCGGGATACATTCCGAACCGCTCATACGGAATTCGATGGGGAAATTCGGACCCACGGCCTCACGGACCTTCTCGATCACCAGCAGCGGGAAGCGCATGCGGTTCTCCAGGCTGCCGCCCCAGCGGTCCGTCCTCCGGTTGAAATACGGAGACGAGAACTGCTCCAGGAGCCATCCATGACCGCCGTGAATGAAGACCATGTCAAAACCGGCCTCTTTGACCAGCTTCGCCGCATTACCGAAAGCCTCTGCGGTCTGAAGGATCTGCTCCTCCGTCATCGCCTTCACCGGCACGCCCTGGGCATTCACTTCATCGTTCGGACCGATCAGGGAATAATCCACCGCCGACTGGCTCCGGGCCGCACCGATCTTTCCGCCGTGAGCCAGCTCCATGGTAGCCATGCAATTGTGCTTATGAAACTCATTCGCCATCTTCTTCAGCGACGGCAGGGACATATCGTCGTACAAAATAATCTCTTTGGTGTGAGAACGTCCCACCGCTTCCACAATGCCCAGACCGATACAGACACTGGCCAGTCCGCCCCGTCCCCGGTTGGCATGAAAAGCGATATCCTCTTCTCTCATGTGGCAGTCCGGATCCATCTCCGGATTGGACATGGGAGCCCCGAAGATACGATTCTTAAAGGTGACATTTTTGATCGTGATCGGACTTGCCAGATGTGGATAATACTTATTCTCCATACGTTACCCCTTTCATTTTTATCTCTATGATTCTATAATACCACGGGTCGAGAGGTCACGCAGTTCCATGCAAGCATGGACTGCATGACCTCTCGACCCTGGTATCCTCTTTATTCCATCCTCAAAACTGCCTTAATGCACTTTCCTGCATGGGATTCTTCGATCGCCTCATTGATCTGCTCAAACGGGTAGAACTTGATCAGTTTGTCGAAGGGGAAGAGCCCTCTGCGGTGATAATCGATCAGCTTCGGGATGAAATCCTTCGGGATGGAGTCGCCCTCCACTACACCGATCAGAGACTTGCCATCCCCCATCAGCTCATTCTGAATATTAAATGTGATGTCGCCCGTAGCTCCCACCACGGCACAGGTTCCGTCAAAGTCGCAGAATGCCAGAGATTTTCTCACACAATCGCCGTTTCCGGTGGTATCCACCGAGTAATTTACACCGCCTCCGGAGATCTCCTTCACTGCGGCCACCACATCTTCCACCTCTTTGCGGTTCACGGTATGGGTCGCCCCCAGTTCCTTCGCCAGTTCCAGGCTCTTATTGTTGCCGCCAACTGCGATGATCTTCGCACAGCCGGCGATCTTCGCCGCCATGATGGCGCTCATACCCACGGTACCGCAGCCGAACACCGCAATGGAAGAACCAAACTCTGGACGCAGCCGATTCAGCACTGTGCCCGCACCGGTCTGGATCCCGCAGCCGATGGGAGCCACCAGGCCCAGATCCATCTCCGGATCTTCCACCTTCACCGCACTTCTCTGGTTCACCACCGCATAGGTGGCAAAGGAAGACTGACCGAACATGGTGGAAATGGTCTGCCCGTCCATGGTCTTCAGACGGCTGGTGCCATCCGGCTGAATCCCGCCGAAATTGATCTTATTGAAGTTCTTGCAAACATAGGGTTTCGCCTTCTGGCAGCAGGGGCAGGTGCCGCAGCTGGCAAAGGTGATTCCCACATGATCTCCCACCTGGAACTCTTCCACCCCAAGGCCAACCTTCTCCACGATGCCGGCTCCCTCATGCCCCAGGACCGCCGGCAGCGGAACCGGAATAAACTGATTCTGCACCACCTCATCGGTGTGGCAGATGCCGCTGGCCGTAATACGCACCAGAATCTCCCCGATCTTCGGCTCGGCCAGTTCCACATCTTCGATCACAAAAGGCTCGCCCTTGCTGTGAGTCACAGCTGCTTTAATTTTCATAAGAAATCTCCTCGTATAATAAGTGCCAACCAGTAGAAATGATGGTTATGCACTTATCTTTTC
>CAMOYN010000009.1 GCA_946630035.1 uncultured Lachnospiraceae bacterium | reverse complement strand
CGGCACCCCGCACACGGCGCGCAAGACTCGCAAGCGAGTCTTGAACTCGGAAGCGGGTCTTACTTTTCTTTAATGCAATCTGTTTACGAACATTTCATATCGATATGGATCTGGTTATCTGCGAAGTTTACTTCGGCCAGGCTCCCGGAGATCAGCGGCATCATGGGAGGGATGTGCCCGATGTCCAGATCCATGAGGATGGGCACATTCAGCGGTCCCAGGATATCCACCACGGCATCCAGGCGGTTCAGACCGAACATGTCTTCTCCGTTGTAGGGGCGGCCGATCAGGAACCCGGCGGCGTGATCAAACCAGCCAGCTTCCCGCAGCTGCCAGCAGGCGCGGCGGATTCCGAACACGTTCAGATCGCAGGCCTCGAGGTACCACAGGATTCCGTCGGATGCATATTTTTCCGTGAAGGCTTTTACTCCGTCGAAGCGGGTGCCCACCAGATTGGACAGACAGTCCAGGCATCCGCCCACCAGTCTTCCCCGGAAGGAAGCGCTTTCCCCGGGATAGCAGACCCGGATGGCCGGTTCTGTTGTGTGGTAGGGTTCCAACGGATGTTCCTCATCCTTCAGGGACTCCGTCTCGTATAAGTCATATCCGGAGACGCTCAGCTTTTCCCCGGTGAGAATGCCCATGGCGTCTTCCAGTGACGGATGCCATGGCTCCATGCCGAAGGCCGGTGCATTGGGTCCGTAGAGAGAGGCTGTGTCGCAGAGGGTTGTCAGGAGAAAACTGATGTTAGTATTATCGGAATATCCCATAAACCACTTGGGTTTTACCTTGCGCAGCCGGTCAAAATCCAGGAAGGGAAGGATCTCACACATCTCTTCCCCGCCTCCACAGGAGAGCAGGATATCGTTTTTCCGGGAGGTGTAAAATCTCATAAACTCCTTCGCGCAGGCCTCCGGGGTGTTGCTGATGCCGATCCCCCGGTCTTTATAGCAGTTCGGACCCAGGCGAATCTCAAATCCCATGGCCCGAAAGCTGTCCAGAGCGCTGTTGAATGCGGAATGATAGGGTTCTCTCTTGCAGCCAAAGGCGGGAGCGATCATTCCGATCGTCCCTCCCTCGGATAAAAATTCCGGATATCTCACGGATTGGTTCCTCCTAAAATTAACAGGTCGGGTTCGTAATCCCCGGTATACTCATCAGGAACGCCTTGGGCTTCTGTTTTATAATACCTTGGAAAGGAAATCTTTGGTTCTCGGCATGCGGGGGTGGTCAAAGATCTCGGAGGGGGTTCCCTGCTCCGTGATCTGCCCGCCATCCATGAACAGGATCCGGCTGCCCACTTCCCGGGCAAATCCCATCTCATGGGTTACCACCACCATGGTCATTCCCTGTTCTGCCAGCTTTTTCATTACGTCCAGTACTTCTCCCACCATCTCGGGATCCAGGGCGGACGTCGGCTCATCGAAGAGCATCACTTCCGGATGCATGGCCAGGGACCGTACGATGGCGATTCTCTGTTTCTGTCCGCCGGAGAGCTGGGAAGGATAGGCTTCGGCCTTGTCCTCCAGATTGACTCTCCGGAGCAGATCCAGGGCGTCTCTTTCTGCCTCTGCTTTTGATTTCAGCTTCAGCTGTACCGGAGCCAGGGTCATGTTATCCATGATATTCAGGTTGTTGAACAGATTAAAATGCTGGAATACCATGCCCATCTTCTGACGCATCTTGTTGATATCCGTCGCCGGGTCTGTCATGGATACGCCCTTAAACAGGATTTCTCCGCTGGTAGGGGTCTCCAGCATATTGAGGCAGCGGAGGAAGGTGGATTTGCCGGAGCCGGAGGGTCCGATGATAACCACTTTTTCTCCCTGATCTATATGTTCTGTAATGCCACACAGTACTTCTTTTTCTTCAAAACTTTTATGCAGATCCTTAACGTCGATCACTGGCTCTCATCCTCCTCTCCAGTACGCCGATCAGAGCAGCAATTATCATAACCAGTACCAGGTAAACGATGGCAATTCCCACAAAAGGAAACAGAGCTTGGTAGGTCTTGCCCTGAATCAGCTGGGCTGCTTTGGTCAAATCCCGGACACCGATGACCGTGACCAGGGAAGTGTCCTTCAGCAGGGCGATCAGTTCGTTACCCAGAGCGGGAAGAATATTCTTGACGGCCTGGGGAATCACTACAAAACGCATGGAAGGCATGTAGGGCAGACCCAGGGAGCGGGCTGCTTCCATCTGGCCGCCATCCACCGACATGATGCCGCCGCGGATGATCTCGGCCACATAGGCGCCGGAGTTGATACCGAAGGTCAGCATTGCCACGCCGACGGCATTTCTGGTATTGGAAAAGATAACAAAATACATGATCAGAAGCTGTACCATCAATGGCGTACCGCGGATCACCGTGGTATATACCTTTGCAATTCCGTTCAATATTCCCAGGACAGCATTTTGTCTGCCGGGATGCTGCTGATCGTGAATGGTGCGGATTACGGCCACGATCACTCCGAGAATGACACCCAGAATCAGGGCCACGGCCGCAACCTCCAGCGTGATGCCAACTCCCTTCAGATAGAGAAGCCAGCGGTCCCCGGCAATAAAGCTCTGGTTAAAATCTGCCAGAAATTTCTCCATATCTGCGTTTTCAGCTCCTTTCTGAAATCAACTTTGAATCCAATTATACAGATGATTTTTTTTACAGAAAAGGAGAGGCGGAACTTCCGCCCCTCTTTGGTTCGTTTTTAGCGCCGCGGCAGCGGCCTGTTCTCTTAAATGAACAATGTTACTGTGCAGCTTCGGTGGTCTCTTCGGCCTCTGCGGGTGTTTCCGCTGCCGGAGTTTCCTCTGCGGAAGCATCTTCTGCGGGAGCTTCCTCACCGGAGTCAGCAGAGATGTACTTGTCAATGATGGACTGAACGGTGCCGTCTTCGATCAGTTCTTTCAGAGCTGCGTTGATGGCATCTCTCAGTTCCGGATTCTCTTTGTTCACACCGATGGCGTAATCTTCTACTGCGAATTCGGTTTCCAGAATCTTCAGACCTTCATTCTCAGCCACATAGGCTTTGGCGGGCTCATTGTCGATAACAACGCAGTCTACCTTGCCGGTTAGCAGAGCCTGTACGGCATTGGCGCCGTTCGGGAAGGCGGTAACCATATCTTCGCCGTAGCCGCCGTCCTCGGGAGCTGCGGAGCAGTAATTGTATCCGGTGGTGCCTTCCTGGCAGCCGATCATCTTTCCTTCCAGGTCATCGATGGACTGGATGTCGGTTTCTTCGGGTACGATAACGACCTGGATGCCGGTGGCGTAGCTGTCGGTAAAGTCTACATTCTCTTTTCTCTCCTCGGTGACGGTAAGACCGGCCATAGCCATATCTTCCTTACCGGTCTGAACGGAGGTAACCACGGAGCCGAAATCCATGTCATCTACCACCAGGGTGAGACCCAGCTTCTCAGCGATCTTTTCTGCGATCTCCACGTCGATACCCTCGAAGCTGCCGTCATCTGCTACCATCTCATAGGGAGGGAATGCGGCATTGGTTGCCATGTGAAGTTCGCCTTCATCCGCGGTTTTAATCTCAGCGGCAAAAGCGGTCTGGCTCATCGCCATCGCTGCTGCCATCATCACTGCCAGAGCACGATTCATCTTTTTCATATTCTGTTCTCCTTCTGAGCCTTCCGGCTCTTTTATTCGACAGTCCGGAATCTTTCACCGGCCCGATTCGTTGTTTATTGTAACCTTGTCCGGATGCTTTGTCAAGGTTTATTCCGCATTTTTTGAAATTTTATTCAATATCTCCCGGTTTTTATGCGTATATGCCTGCATGCAATGTATTTTTATGCATTTGCGGGACTATCACCTGTTTTTTGCGGGCATCTGTACATCCTTCCGATAATAAAGAAGCTGTGAAACCAGGATTGGATTTAAAATCCCCGGTCTCACAGCCATCTTACCATTTACAGATCCACTTTTCCGCTGACCTTGCCGTTAATTACGTAGTAAGCAGCGCCATCTTCCGGTTTCACATAGAGCTCGATCGACTTGATGGAGCTGACACGATGACCGGCCTCTTTATAAGCTGCTTCCACCTTGTCCAGGATCTCGCTCTCTTTATATTCCTGACCGGCAAACTGGATGTAGGTCTCTTTCAGAATCAGCTTCTTCACTTCTTTTTTGGCAGCCTTGGCAGCTGCATCCGTGGCTTTCTTAGCCTCTTCTGCGGTCTTCTTCGCAGTGCGGGTTACTTTCTTCGCTGTCTCTTTCGCAACAGCTTTTACGTCTTCCGCCTTATCCATTACAACCTCTTTTGCTGTTTCCATGGTCTCTTCCACGTTCATTTCCTTTTTAGCCATAATAAACCTCCCTGCCTCCAAGCAATATCAAACAACATGATTATGTGACATAAAAGTGTGCAATTTAATATTTTATTGATAATGTACCACTTTTGACAAGAAATTGCAAGCTTCTTTTCATTTCCGGCTCACGGTTCCGTTCCGTTCTCCGGAAGAGATGGAAACGGTATGGGGACAACCCGGGGCGTTTCTGCCTCATTTTCCGAAGCCGGATACACATAGACTTCCTGGTTTCCGACTTTATATGTTCCGGCTCCCAGGAGAATCAGCTGGCTCTTTACCTCCGGATCCGATTCCTCCAGGTGAAAAGCACTCATCAGCAGGCCACGATTCCCGGGCTCGGCCAGACATACATCCCCGGCCGCGACCGGCGTCTGATTGACGCAGGGGATCCAGGATGCTACATAGTCTTTCTCTGCCGCTTCTTCCCGGCTCCTGTCCGGCCGAAGGATTTCTGCTTCAGAGAAAACATACAGTACATCCCCGTTTTTTCTGAAAGTCTGATACGAACCGTCCTGAACCAGGGATCCCGTCATCTGCGGTTTCAGGGGATCCTTCAGATCGTATACATAGACAGCGATCTCACACCGGGGTCCCGTTGACAGATCCAGGTCAATCCACTCTTCCTCTTCGGAGGATGCTTCTTCTTCCTTTGTCCTCTCACCTATCACGATCAGATGGCCGTCTTCCTCACAGGTCTCACAGATGGTCAGGGACGGATCCTGTTCCGGAAGCGTCAGAATGGTTTCCTGGCCTTTCCGAGTATCCCTAATCCGGATGCTCTGTCCCAGAACATGGTAGCTGAACCCTTTATCGTCTTTCACGATATCTGCTTCATCCACCCTCTCCGCGGCAGCTTCTTCGGTTATCGAGAAGTTTGCCAACGGTGTTCCGTCTACAGGGATCAGGTGATCGTAGATCTGCTCATAGCTGTCCGCAAATACCAGGCCTCCTGCGGGAGCGCCGGTTTTTTCCCCGGGGACTTCCGCCGCCTCTTCCAGGGCGCCATTCGCCATCGGTATATCCGCTTTTTCGACAGCACCATCCGCCACTCCCAGATCCGCCTCTGCCGCCTCTTCCACGGCACCATCCGTTTCCGGCATATCTGCTTCTGCTGCGGCTTCTTCCATGCCACCATCTATCTCCGGTACTTCCAGGGCTCCGCCTGCTGCGGCTTCCTCTGCCTCCTCCTCTGCCGCCTCTCGCTGTTCGGACTTCTGGAAGGAGGTGGTCTGGTGACTATGGGGGGCCAGATACTGCCAGGCACCGCTGCCGGCCAGCAGGATAAGGATGGCTGCGGCTGCCACTGCCGGCATATGGACCCGGCGTCGACGGCCCGGGGAGACTTTCCGGGTAAATCCGTCCGTACCTGTGACGGGGGCTTCTCCGGGTAATCCGTCCGTGCCGAAGGTTTCTCCGGTTAATTCCTCCACGTCCCTTCGGCAGGTTTTTCTGGTTATGTCCTCTGTGAGTTCTCCGGCAGCCTCTTCGATCAGATCATCATCGATGTATTCCAGGCTTCTCATCATTTTTTTACCGATGAGTTCCGGCTCCCGTGCTGTTTCATTCTTTTCCTGTCGTTTTGTCATACACGGACTCCCTCCTTCTCCAGATTTGCCTTCAGCTGTTTCCGGGTCCGGTGAAGGATGACCTTCACGTTGCTCTCCGAGATCTGGAACTGTTCTGCGATTTCAGCGATGGAATCTCCGAACCAGTATCTTCGCAGGAAGATTTTTCTTTTTTCTGCCTCCAGGCCCCGCAGGAAATCTGATATCAGCCGCCCCAGTTCTTTTTCATCCCAGGCCTCTTCCGTGGGATTTCCCGGGGTACACAGGGACAGTTCTTCCTCCAGGGAGATCCACACTCCCCCCAGAGACCCACCCCGTTTTTCGGCCCGGTACCACTCGATCCGGCTGCTTACCCGGTTCCGGCACACCTTCGCCAGCCAGGCGAAAAAATGCAGAGGCCGCAGGGGCGGAATGTGATTCCAGGCTGCCAGATAGGTATCATTGACACACTCCTCGGCGTCGGATGGGTGAATCATTTTTCCGGCCAGGGATTTCAGTCTTTTTCCATATTTGAGATCTGTCTCGGAGATCGCTGCAGGATCCCGTACCCAGTATAATTCAATGATCGCTGCATCTTCCATGGAAACCCTCCTATCCTACAGGTACGAAAAAAGGGGACAAGGTTACATCTTCCCTGTCCCCCGCAGTTATTCTGTCAGAGCGGGATCTGTCAGATCCACAGAGACCAGAACGGATACTCCTTTTTCCTGCATGGTAATTCCGTAGAGACGGTCTGCCATCTCCATGGTACCACGGCGGTGTGTTATGACAATAAACTGTGTATGGTCTTTTAATTTGTTCAGATACGCGGCGTACCGGTCCACATTGGGCTCATCCAGCGCGGCCTCGATCTCATCCAGCAGACAGAAGGGGGACGGCTTCAGGTTCTGAATGGCAAACAGCAGTGCGATGGCCGACAATGCTTTCTCTCCGCCGGAGAGCTGCATCATATTCACCAGCTTTTTCCCCGGGGGCTGTGCATTGATGATGATGCCGGCATCCAGTATATCCTCGGCTTCTGCCAGTTCCAGACGGCCTTTTCCGCCGCCGAAAAGTTCCTGGAACACCCGGGCGAATTCTTCCTGGATTCTTGCAAAATTCTCCGCGAACTGGGTCCGCATGCCCGTCTCCAGATCCTTTATGATTTTCTTCAGGCTGTCGGCGGCCTTCACCAGGTCTTCATGCTGATCCCGCATAAAGACATATCGCTCCGATACTTCTTTATACTCTTCGATGGCATTGACATTGACCGGTCCCAGTTCCCGGATCTGCTGCTTCGTGCGGTTGACGGCCCGGCGGCTCTCCGCCAGTGTCAGTTTCTCCCCTTCCGGAGCGGCTTTTTCTGCCTCAGAGGGTGTCATCTCATATTCGGTCCAGATATAATCCACCAGCTTGTTGATCTGTTCGGTCAGTCTTTCCTGGGAATTCTCCAGACGGAAATACTCCCGGTCCAGGGAGGTCATGCGTTCGTTCAGGGTTTCCCGGTCCGCAAAGATCTGTTTCTGTTCTTCGCTCAGCTGATCCCGGCGGGCGTTGCTGCCCGACAGCTTCTCATCCAGCTGGGCACAGATCTCTGCCTCTTTCCGGCTCTCTTCCCTCAGGTCGGCGATGGAAGCCGTCTTTTCCTCGTTCTTCTGATCTCCGCCTTCCAGGGCCTCGGACAGCTCCTGATATTCCCCGGTGAGCTGTTCTTTTTCCCTGAGGATACGATCCTGATTCGCGGTGAGGAAATCCGTTTTCTGCTTCAGGGTATCTGCCTTCTGCCGGGTTTCCGCAAGGCGCGCGGTCAGGATCTCATGCTCGTTCTGTTTCTGCTCCCAGGAGACCGCCGCCTGCTTTTCTTCGGCTTCCCACTTCTGCATATTCTCTTCCAGTTCCTGCAGCTGGGAAGCCGACTGATCTTTCTCTTTCTCCCACTCCCGGATATGCTTCTGGAGAAGTTTCTCCTCCTCCTCCCGCTCCCCGTGGGATTTCTTTAATTCTTCGGCGAAGCTGGTCTGCTGGTTCAGATCCATCGTCGCGGTATTCCGCACCAGATCCAGCCGGTGCAGCTGTTTTCTCGCCTCTTCCTGGAGGGCTGCCGCACTCTGGATCATCTCTTCCAGGCGCACGACCTCTTCCCGTCCGGCGGTCACCTGTTTCTGGAGCATCTCCATGCGCCCCGAGAGATCGTCAATCTCTCGGCGCCGCCCCAGCAGGTTGCTGTTATTCCTGTAGCTTCCGCCGGTGATGGCGCCGCCGGGGGAGAGGAGTTCTCCTTCCAGCGTGACCAGGTTCAGGGAATAGCGGTACTTGGCGGCGATGGCCAGGGCGTGATCCACCGTATCCACCACCAGATACCGCCCCAGAAGATAGGCGGCAATGTCCTTGTAACGCTCTTCGGTCTGAATCAGTGCCGAGGCAATCCCCATCACTCCCGGTTCGGACTGGGCCTCCGGACGGGGAATGCCTTCCCTGCCGTGAACACTCTGCAGCGGAAGGAAGGTGGCCCTTCCCAGTCGCTGCTCCTTCAGCCAGGCAATCAGTTCCTTGGCATCTTTTTCGGTATCTACGACCACATTCTGAATCCGGCCGCCCAGCGCGGTTTCAATCGCTGTCTCGTATTTCTGGCTGGTGTGGAAAAGATCCGCCACCACGCCCCGGATTCCTCTGCGGGTTTCTTTTTGTTCCATTATTTTGCGGACGCTGTTGCCATAGCCTTCGTAACGTTCCGCAATATTGATCAGAGAATCCCGTCTGGATTTGACGGCATGGAACCGCTGTTGAGTCTGAGCCAGTTTCTCGTTGGCATTTCCCAGCTGAGCCCGGGCCGACTCTTCCTGCTTTCTTGCCGTCTGGAGACGATTTCTCTCCACCTTTTCCTGATCTTCGGTCTGTTTTAAGGTAAAACGGATCTCACGGATCTTCTCTGCGATCTCCTCCCGGACCTTGTGGCTGTCATCTCCCTGGGTCTTCAGTTCCGACAGCCGGGCCTCGGCCTGCTCTTTCAGGGTCTCGGTTCTCTGCAGACCGGCTGCCAGGGAAGCCTTTTCATCCAGAGCCGACAGCTGCTGGGTCTTCAGATCTGCCTGTCTCTGCTTCAGACGTTCCAGATCCCTTTCCGTATCCTCCAGTTCCTGGGCACTGGCCTCCGCTTCGGCGGCAAGAGCCCCCTCTTCCTGAACCAGACTCTGTTTTTCCTTGCGGATCCGGAGATACTCCTCCTGATGCTCCGCCAGTTCCGTGTCCAGCCGGGCCAGGCGGTCCCGCATCTGTTTTTCTCTCTCTTTGGCGCTTTGCAGCTGCTCCATCAGGATCCGGATTTCCCCTTCCAGGCTCTCCCGGTGTACCTTTCTGCGGCTGACCTCTTCCTGGATGCTGTCCCTGCTCTCTTCCAGGGTGGACAGCTGCTCCGAGAGGATGTCATAGCGCTCCTTCATGGCTGCCGCCTTCGCCCCGGTCTCCTGCCGGTCCGCCTCCACGATCGCCAGATTCTTCTCCGCTTCCGACAGACGCCTCTGATAATCCGAGGATTCCAGACGGAAGGCTGCCAGATCCGCCTGACGGAGTTCGTCCTTCAGTTTCAGATAGGTTTTCGCCTTTTCTGACTGGCGCTCCAGGGGACCCACCTGCCGCTCCAGTTCCCGGAGAATATCGGTCACCCGGACCAGATTTCCCTCCTCGGTTTCCAGCTTCTTCTGGGTGATCAGCTTTCTCTTTTTATATTTTACAATACCGGCCGCTTCATCGAAGAGCTCCCGGCGGTCCTCCGGTTTTCCGTTCAGGATCCGGTCGATCTGTCCCTGACCGATGATGGAATATCCCTCTTTCCCCACGCCGGTGTCATAGAAAATCTCCTGCACATCCCGGAGACGGCAGATCTGCCCATTGAGCATGTATTCACTCTCACCGGACCGGTACACCCGCCGGGAGACCACGACTTCATCGTAGTCCACCGCCAGCAGATGATCGGAATTGTCAATGGTGAGGGCCACGGAAGCATATCCCTGGGGTTTCCGGTTCTCCGTTCCGGAAAAAATGACATCCTGCATGGAAGAACCTCGGAGCTGTTTTGCGCTCTGTTCTCCCAGCACCCACCGGACTGCGTCCGCCACATTGCTCTTTCCGCTGCCGTTCGGTCCTACAATTCCCATAATTCCCTGGTTAAATTCCAGAACCGTCTTGTTTGCAAAGGATTTAAAACCAAATGCCTCAATTTTTTTCAGATACATCTTCTTCGGAGCCTTTCTGAATCTTTCCGATCGCCTGGTAGGCGGCTGACTGTTCTGCCAGCTTTTTATTTCTTCCGGAGCCGGTGCCATAGCAGGCATCTTTAATCCATACTTCGCTTGTAAAAACCTTTGCATGATCCGGCCCATCTGCACGAATCAGATGGTAGGACAGATCTCCCAGCTCTTTTTCCTGTACAATCTCCTGAAGGATTGTTTTGCTATCATAAAAGAGTTTGCGCTTCTCAATATCGTTCATAATAAAACGATGCACAAATTCTTTTGCACTAGCAAAACCACCATCCAGGTAAATCGCCCCGATCAGGGCCTCCATAGCATCCGAAATGATAGAATCCCGCTCTCTTCCTCCGGTGGATTCCTCTCCCCGGCCCAGCCGCACGCAGGCTGCCAGATCCAGGACACGGGCGCAGTCTGCCAGGGTAGGCTCACAGACGATGCTCGCCCTGAGTTTGGTCATCTCGCCCTCCGGATAATCCGGGTAATTTTTAAAGATGAATTCGCTGGAAGTCAGCTCCAGGACCGCATCCCCCAGAAATTCCAGCCGTTCATTACTCAGAAGCCGGTTGCTGCCGTGCTCATTGGCATAGGAGCTATGGGTCAGCGCCTGCTGCAGCAGTTTCTGATCCCGGAAATAATACCCGGCCTTCTCCTGCAATTGTTTCAGTTTATTGGTCATAATTCCTCCTGCAAAAATAAGGAAACAGGGTAGAAAGAGGCAAAGGCCGACATTCTACCCATTCCGCAGGCCGCCCCTCGGACGGCACACTTATTTCCTTATGTTTCTTTTTGCTTATCAAAGCGCCTTATGAATCGCTTCGAAGGCGTCTCCTACAGTAACGATATTCTCCAGTTCTTCATCCGATATCTCGATCCCGAGCTCATCTTCCAGCTGCATGATGATCTCCATGCGGTCCAGGGAATCAGCTTCCAGATCGTCTGCAAAGGACTGATCCTGCGTGATTCTCTCAGGATCCAGTCCCAGTACGCCTGCAATAATTTCCTGTAATTTCTCAAACTCCATATCTCACAGCCTCCTGCTATTTCTTTATATAAATGGTTATGTTAGATGTAAGAGCCAAAAGGGGATTGTGGCTCTCCGTATCACTCATGATTCACTTTCGAGGGGTGTCAGCGTCTGACGGATCCGCCCTGCAATGTTCTGCTCCTGGAAAGTGATGCACTGAAGAATCGAGTTCTTCACTTCCTTCGCCTTGGCACTGCCGTGGGTCTTTACCACCAAGCCGTTCAGTCCCAGCATCGGGGCTCCTCCGTACTCGGTGGCATCCAGTTTTTTCAGTGTCCTCTTCAGGCCGGGTTTCACCAGCAGGGCACCGATCTTGGAACGGAGGTCACTCATCATCCCCTGTTTGATCATGCCGATCAGAGCGGAGGACGTACCTTCATACAGTTTCAGAATGACATTTCCGGTAAAGGCCTCGCAGACAATGACATCGGCGTAACCGTGGGGAATCTCCCTGGCTTCGATGCTTCCGATAAAATTGATATCCCGGCAGGCTTTAAGCAGCGGAATGGTTTCCTTCACCAGAGCATTTCCTTTTTCCTCTTCCAGTCCGATATTTACGATGGCCACTCTGGGTCTCTTCACGCCGATGGCATGCTCCATATAGATCGACCCCATCCTGGCAAACTGTACCAGATGGCTGCTCCTGGCGTCCACATTGGCTCCGCAGTCCACCAGCAGAGAAAAGCCCTTCGTCGTCGGGATCAGGGACGCCAGCGGTGTCCGCTCCACTCCGCGGATCCTTCCCACCAGCAGCTGGCCGCCCACCAGGACCGCTCCCGTGCTTCCGGCCGAAACAAAGGCATCCGCTTTTCCTTCCCGGATCATCTTCTGCCCTACTACAATGGAGGAATCCTTTTTGCGCCGCACGGACTGCACCGGCGGATCTCCGGTGGCAATGACTTCCGAGGCCGGGACGACGATCAGCCGGTCCTTCGGATAATCTTCATGCCGGAGCAGCGGCTGTATCAGTTCGGGCTGTCCCGTGAGATACACCTCTACCCGGTCGTTCTCTCTTACCGCATCCAGAGCGCCGCGCACGATCTCTCCCGGTGCATGATCACCGCCCATGGCATCCACGGCCACTCTCGTTCTTTCACTCATATCTTATTCTCCCTTTCCAACCTTTTAGGACTCGCTTGCGAGACCGGTCACCCGATCGCTATGATATGATAGGCGAACAGCGCGCCACTGCCCACCAGCAGAAGCAGCATTCCTATATTCAGGAAAGCCAGCGATGCCCAGCGGTTTTTCGGCAGCTGAACCCATCCGCGAAGCAGCTTGCGATTTTTCCACTCCCGGATCAGCATCACCAGTCCGGCGATGGCAAGGATCAGCTCAATACCTCCCCACACGCCGATTAGGATCGTATTGTTCAGAGCCGCGATCTCGGTCGTTCCCACACCGAAGAGGAGGTTGATCAGCATATGCATCACCAGCGAATAGCGGATCCGTCCGGTACGCAGATACACATAGGCAAAGACCAGCCCCACCAGGAACGTATAAAAGAACTGATACAGATTTCCATGAACCAGTCCGAAGAGAAGGGCCGACAGGAACATCGCCGCCCGGTCTCCCAGACGATTGACCCGGTCGATCAGCATCTTACGGAAAACCCATTCCTCGAACAAGGGCGCCAGAATCACGGCCACCACGATATTATACAGGCGGGAGGATTGCTCCATGGCGAGATTTAAGATGTTCTCCGGGGTGCGTCCCAGGAGCTTTCCGATCCCGTAGTTGGCACCGATACCAAGGAAGGAGCCCAGCATCATCATGAAACAGCAGATCAGGAAAATTTTCCAGAACCGCACGAAGCCCAGACGCTGTTTCTCCATGGGATCCCGCAGAACCAGTGACATCATGATGGCACACAACGGGAACGCCACCAGATACTGTCCGGCGGACGACAGCCAGCTGGCCGCCTCCAGGCTGTTCTGAACTGCGGGCACGAAAAGCGGCACGAGCAAAACAAAATAAACCGAGGCAAGCACCGACATGATCAGCATCAGCAGCGTTGAAAGACAAAGAGTGGATATCCTTTTCCGCTCATATTTTTTATCCAGAGGTTCCATAAATACCTGCTCCTCCTTTTCCTTTATCTATCTAATACCATACACTACCCTTTCCTTTTTTTCAACCAATTTCTTTTTACTCCACTTGTTACCCCAAAAAAGAAGTGCTATAATACCGTTTTGAAAGCTCAAAACACGTTACGCAACCAGAATATTACATTATTATATAGAGGTTTTTAATGAAAGAAACCAGATTCAGAAACTATTTTTCCCTGGCGATGATGATTCTCTCACCCGCCGCCGCTTTTTTATGTGTGGAACTCTTCACTCATAATCCCCTGGTACTTCTGACCGTCAAAGTAGCCCTGTGGAATATTCTTTTCTACGAGATGGTTTATTTTTCTCTGTTTTTTCTGACCGGAAGCGTCCGGCCGGCGCTGATCCTCGGTGACATTCTCTTCCTGGTCATCGGTCTTGGCAACTATTTCGTGGTCAGTTTCCGGTCCAATCCCATCGTTCCCTGGGATATTTATTCCATACGGACGGCAGCCAGCGTGGCCAACAACTTCGAGTATTCCCTGACACCGGCCGCTTCGGTCTGCATCGTCATCTTCATCCTGTTGTTGTTCGGTGCCTTTTTCTGCCGTTTCCGTCCGGAGAAGCTCCGGCTTTCTCACCGTCTGGGAGCTCTTCTGGGAATCGTTCTGCTCTTTGGAGGATATCTGCATCTGCTCTATACAGATTCCTTCATCAAATCCATGAAGCTGGACCGTACCCTGTTTACTCCCTTTTACATGTCCAGAAAAGACGGTTTTACCACGGCTTTTCTGATTGATCTTCAGTACATGTCCATGAAAACCCCGGAGGATTATGAACCGGCGGAATCGGCGGCCATTCTCGATTCCTATGCATCGCCTGCGCCGGAGGAGCCGGAGTATCCTTATCCCAATATCATCGTCATCATGGATGAGGCCTTTTCCGACCCGGCGGTTCTGGGGAATTTTTCTACCAACCAGGACTACATGCCCTTCGTGCACGAGCTGCAGCAGAACGCCCCGAACACCGTCAGCGGCTATCTGAATGTTTCCGTCAAGGGAGGAAATACCGCCAACACCGAGTACGAATTTCTCACCGGAAATACGATGCGTTTTCTGCCCGGCGGCTGTGTTCCCTATCAGCAGTACATTTTCGGTGACAAGCCTTCGACGGTAGCCTGGCTGAACGGACTCGGCTATGAGACGGCCGCGATTCATCCCTTCAACTCCACCGGATGGAACCGCAACCTGGTCTACGACTATTTCGGATTTGATCAGATGCTGTTCAACAACAAATTCCCCGGCGCTGCCCGCACCCGGAAATATATCAACGATCAGGCATGCTTTGAAAAGGTGGAAGAACTCTATGAGAACAAGGATCCGGGAAATCCTCTCTTTGTTTTTGCCGTGACCATGCAGAATCACAGCGGTTATTTCGAGGATTTCGACAACTTCACCGTGGATGTCACCGTAGACGACAACACCTACAAACCGCTGAACCGGTACCTCTCTCTGATGAAGCTGACAGATGAAGCCCTGAAAGATCTGGTGGATTACTTCTCCGTCCAGGAGGAACGAACCATCCTCGTATTCTTCGGAGATCATCAGCCCAACGACGTGATCGTGGAACCCATCTGGAAACAGAACGGTAAAAAAGGAACCGATCTCACCGATGAAGAAAATGACCTGCGCTATCAGGTTCCCTATATTCTGTGGGCCAACTTCGACATCGAGGAAGAGACCGGTACCGAAACCAGCGTCAACTATCTGTTCGCCCATGCCATGGAGAAGGCCGGCATTCCCCTCTCTCCCTTCCAGCTCTGCCTGAAGGACCGGGTGGAGCAAACCTTCCCCGTCATCACCACCCAGCGGCTGACCGACGCCTCCGGCCACGAACTGACGGAGGAAGAGGAAGAATCCAGCGAAGTGATCCGGGAATACCAGAAACTGCAGTACTATCGCATGTACGATGAGCCAAGAGAATAGCCACACGCGATATAATAAATGAAATGCTGGCCCAGACCTGACATAAAACGGCAAGGAAATTTCCTGTACGACAAAAAACCGGCCCCTCCAGTGAGGGGCCGGTTTTAATCATCTTGTTATGTGAAATTACATAGCAGCAGCGAGCTCTTTTGCTTTCTGAGCACAGGAAGCAGCATCCTCGGTGTAAGCATCTGCACCGATCTCATCTGCGAATTCCTGAGTGATGGGAGCACCACCAACCATAACTTTGATCTTGCTGCGGAAAGGAGACTCGTTCAGCAGAGCAACAGCCTCTTTCAGAGCGGGCATGGTAGTGGTCAGCAGAGCGGAGCAGCAAACGATCTTGGTATCGGGATTTGCTTCGTAGGTCTCAACGAATTTCTCCTTGGGAACATCAACGCCCAGGTCGATTACTTCGAAGCCAGCGGACTCAAGCATCATAGCAACCAGGTTCTTGCCGATATCGTGCAGGTCGCCTGCAACGGTGCCGATGATAACCTTACCAGCCGCGCCGGCAACACCAGTAGCCAGATGGGGTTTCAGAACCTCAACGCCCTTCTTCATAGCTCTTGCAGCTACCAGCATCTCGGGAACGAAAATCTCACCATTTTTAAATTTAACACCAACTTCATCCATAGCACTGATCATGCTGTTCAGCAGTTCAGTGGGATCTCCGCCATCCTCGAGAGCCTCGTTAACAGCGGCGGTGATAAGTTTAGCTTTACCTCTTACGACCAGATCATAAACTTCCTGTGTTCCTGCCATTTCTTCTTACCTCCATGAAATAATTTACTTCTATATGGAACCTCCGACTTTTGGATCCCGGAGAGAATTCCCTTTGTTAAATGATTTGGTTTAAAATGATTTGTCCTTTATGTTCGCGATCAGTCTTTCTTCGGTCCGAAGATACCATCACGATATGCCTCGATGTACTCCATGCAGAAATCATCGTTGCCCAGCAGAGCTTCGGTAGCATAGATAACACCCATCATATCACGGTTGGTAGGATCCAGGATGGCGGAATCCAGTCCAGCCTTCATAGCCAGAACGGTGAAGCCCAGGTTCACCAGTTTACGTACCGGCAGATTGAAGGAGATGTTGCTGATAGCGGCGGTGATATGGATGGTGGGATACTGCTCACGGATCGTGCTGATAACTTCTTCGTTCAGAGCGATACCGTCCTCGGAGGTGCAGAGCATCTCAACCAGGGGATCGATGTGGAGACGGCTGGGTTTGATGCCGTACTCTTTTGCTTTTGCCATGATCTTATCGAAAACTCTCAGACGATCAGCGGCTGTCTTCGGGATACCGGTATCATCGGAGCAAAGAGCTACGCATTCCCATTTGGTATCTGCGATCAGAGGGAAGATGGTATCCAGCTTGTCGCCTTCACCGGAAACGGAGTTGATCAGACCAGGTCTCTTGCAGTAAGGGAAAACTTCAGCCAGAACTTTGGCGCTGGGGCTGTCAACGGAGATCGGAAGATCCGTTACTTCCTGAATGCAGTCGATCATCCATTTCAGGGTTTCTACTTCCTCTGCTTCCGGAACAGAAGCACAGCAGTCAATATAGGTGGCGCCGGCATCTGCCTGCATCTTTGCACGATTTTTAATAAACTCAGCATCTCTCTTTGCAATTGCTTCTGCGACTGCGGGGATGGAGCCATTGATCTTTTCACCGATAATAATCATGGAATAAGTCCTCCTGCCATTTGTTTTCCGATGATTCGAAAACTTTGTTCTTATGTTACAAACTGTATCACAATTCATTCTATAGTTCTATCTTCATTTTTATCGAAAGACAAGCCCGTTTTCCTACATTTTATAGGAAGAACTTTTCGTCTCATCTTGCATTGCTTCCTGGTTTCTGCTATACTGCAGACATCGGAAGGCCCTGTTTAACGAAAACGTCTGGGGGTTTTTCCTGTCTGTGAGGAAATATTGTATGAAACTAAGTGCCCGTCTCATCGTATATTATTTACAACAGAAATACCAGGTAATGGCCTCGGCCTATCTGACCTCGGAACCGCTGCTGAAGTATCCCCGGATCTGCCGTGAATCGGATCCCGGGCAGGCAAATCTCGTATATATCGTGGATACCATGGATTTTTTCCTGCCGGACCGGCTTTTGGCCAGCAGTCTCGTTGTGCTGACAGGGAATCTGTTCCCGGATTTTACCCAGGGTGCCCCCAACTACTGCATTCTTCCCAGGAACGTGTCCACCGAGGAAGTGATGGATGAGATCCAGGATTTGTTTAATTTGTATGAAACCTGGAATGAAGAGCTGACCCATTCCCGGCTGAATAACGACTCCATACAGGATCTTCTGGACATCACCGGGCGCCGGCTGATTCCTTCCAATCCGATAATGCTGATCGGGATGGATTTTACCATTATCGCCTCCCGGGGAACCAGTTACGGGGATCTGAGAAACAACGTCCTGGGCACCAACGAGAACACGGTGGATCTGGTCAATTCCCTGAAAAATGACACCAATTATGCGGAGGCCTACTATAAAGACGGATACTTCTTTTTTCCGGGAAATGCCATTGCCACGCCCCAGCTGTGTGTCAATATCAAACGATTTGACCGGACCGTCTATCGGCTCATGATTGGCCGGGGGGACCTGCCCCTGGATGATACCTTCGGTTTTGTTCTGGAACACCTGGTACATTTCGTGTCCCATGCTCTCTCCACCAATACCGTGATCAATCATGATACCTCCCACTCCCTGCACCAGATTTTCACGACGATCTTAACGGATCCTTCCGCCGATTACGTGGAAGTCAGCCAGCAGTTGACCAATCTAGGCTGGCTTTCTTCCCATACCTATCAGTGTATATTGGTGGAAGCGGGGATTCTTGATGCCAGAAACCTCACCCTGCGTTCCATCTGCAGCTACATAGAAAATACCATCCCTGCCTCTTGCGCCGTTGAGTTTCACGGGAATGCCGTCGTGTACATCAATCACGATCTGTCTTCTATCAGTGAAAACGAAATCTCCCAGCGGCTGGCGGGTTTCATCCGTGACAGCATGCTGAATGCCGGCTACAGCCGGAAGCTCCTGGGGCATTTCAATTTTCAGCGTATGTATGTCCAGGCGTCTTTGTCTCTGACCGTCGGCCGGCGGAAGAACCCTTCCCGCTGGATCCATCATTTCAACGACATCGCCCTGACCTACCTTCTGGAGCAGAGCACCCGGAAACTTCCGGCTTATATGCTCTGCCACGAGAAGCTCCTGACATTAAAAAACCTGGCCGACTCCAGTGATTCTCCTCTCTATCAGACACTTCGTGTCTATCTGGAAAACCACCAGAATCTGACCAGGACTTCGGAAGCACTCTTTATTCACCGCAGTACGCTGCTCTACCGGCTGGAAAAAATCCGCAGTATCCTTCACAGCGATTACACGGATCCGGAAGAAGTGCTATATCTGCTCCTCTCCTTCCGGCTGATGGATCTGGAAGAAGCCGATCCTTATCCCAGAAGGCAGCAGGAAGTGTAGGCGATGGTATTGGGACCGTAGTTATATTTCAGTCCGTTTTTGCTGACCATGTCGTTGACCAGGATGCCGAAGGCCTCTACGGAAGAGATTTGACGGTCCGGGAAACGGCAGGGAGCGTCCGGATAGGAACATTTGGCGCAGATGGTGCAGGTGCCGGCTCCCATAGCCAGCATGCCGGGGAACTGTTCTCTGAGCTTATCCATCAGATCATGGAAATGTTCCTTGTGGGTCTCCTCGGCTTCCATAATGCCTTCAAAATCCAGGCTGTCCTCCAGCTGGCCCACGGTCTGAACCACGATACCCCAGCGATAGTGGGAAATCTTCTCCCGCCCTTCTTCCAGGCTGCAGCAGGCGGGGGGACAGGCCCAGCTCGCCCCGTACTTTCCACAGGTATTCGCCTCGCACATCTGCCGCACCTCCGGCAGCAGCTGAATCGTGGATACATCCAGGAAATGATAATATTCAAATCCGGACTCGACAGCCAGTTCTTCCGCATTCTTATACGCTTCTTCCATTTGTCAGGTTCCTCCTGTACTCTGTTTTTTCTATATCGTATAAACTATTCTATATCCTATAACATTCGTACTACCGCTCATTATTTCTCTGGGGCAGTTTATTCGCGGTTATTCGATGTTATTCGCTGTTCTCCGTGATTATTCCTCGTCTCCGAACATCAGCTTATCCACATACACATCCTGGAAGCCGGGATCATTGGCCAGCTCCACAAACTCCACGGCGGAGGCCATCCGGGCACTGCGGGCCCTCTCCTCCTCGTTCAGGACCGCAATCTGGGCACCGGCACCGGCGGCATTGCCCACGGGGATGATCCGCTCCTCCAGTTCCGGAGGCAGCAGTCCGATGGCACAGGCGCTGTGGGGATCCAGATAGTTGCCGAAGGCACCGGCCAGCAGCAACTGCCGGATGTCGCTCACCGGGATTCCCTTGCTGTCACAGAGCATCTGGATGCCGGCGGCGATGGCTGCCTTGGCCAGCTGCAGTTCCCGCACATCCTTCTGATTAATAAATACCTTCTCTGTGAAATAATAGGTCTCCTCCAGACGGCCGCTCTCCTCCAGCAGATCCAGTTCCAGCAAACCGGCCGCTGCGTCCAGAAGACCTGAGCCGCAGATTCCCACCGGCTCACCATCACCGATCACATGATAGCCTAATTTGCCATCCTCTACCCAGACATGATCAATGGCTCCCTCGCCGCCCCGCATACCGCAGGTGATCTTGGCTCCCTCAAAGGCCGGGCCGGCCGCCGTAGAACAGGCGGTCATTCCCCGCCGGTCCCCCAGGACCATCTCGCCGTTGGTACCGATATCCACCATCAGGGTCAGCTCCTCCAGCTGATCCATATCGGCGGCCAGGATACAGCCCACCGTATCCGCTCCGACAAATCCCCCGATATTAGAGAGCCAGTTCAGCTCCGCCGCCGGGTTCACATGAAGTCCGGCCTCCGACGCCGGCATCGTCACCGGATCCAGGACCTTGGGATTGTAGGGCGCCAGCACCAGGGTGTCTGTGGGGATCTCCAGGAACAGATGGTGCATGCAGGAGTTACCCACCATCACCACCCGGGCGATATCCTCTTCCTTATATCCACACTCCGCCGCCAGCTCCGCCAGCAGACGGTCGATACTCTCCCGCACACAGCTGCTGAGGACCGAAGCGCCCTTTTCCATGGCATAGCTGGCACGCATCACCACATCCCCGCCATACTGCCGCTGGGGATTCAGGGTACTCTTCACCCCCAGCTGCCTTCCATCCTTCCCGTCATGCAGATAACACACAATCGAGGTAGACCCCAGGTCCACCGCCGCCAGCAGCGGATGCTCCGATCCTTCGGGCAGATCCCCGGGCTTGAAATCTACCGGCCGGAACACCCCATCCATCAGGATCTTCGCCTTCTCCTTAGCATCCACACCGGTATCCACCGTCAGATCACTGTGGATCTTCGCCTGGCACGCCAGCACCACACCTCCGGGGATCTTCACCTTACACTTTCCGCACTTCCCCGCACCACCGCAGGGCGCATTCGGCTCCAGGCCCGCCGCGATCATCGCTTCCAGTATGGTCATCCCTTCCGCCGCCAGGAATTCCTTCCCTTCCCGCTCAAACCTAATCTTATATTCTCCCATATCCTGTCCTCTTTCCGCAATGAGTCAGAAGGGACGGTTCTTTTTGACTCATTGCATGCAATGAGTCAAAAAGAACCGTCCCTTCTGACTCATGCCAGACCGAATTCGGCCTGAAGTATGTATTTTAATTCCTCGTCGCTGCCGCAGTCGTGTTCTGTCACCTTCCCCGATTGACGAATCGTCAGGTGCTTTCCGGTCAGGGCTTTGCTGCCGTCGGGCAGGGCGAGATTCACTACCCTCTCCCGGGTAAACAGAACTTTTTCACAGCGGGCGCAGTAAAAATTCAGCAGTTCAAAATCACAGGTGGGGAAGGGGCGGTCATCAAACTGCATGACATTCTCCCAGTCGCTGCCTGCTTTTCTCTGCATCCGAATGTCGTCTCCCCGGATCAGGAAACGATAGAGTCCCCCGTTCACGGTCTGTTCGCCTTCGGTGAGCTGAATGAGCCCTTTCGGTCCCGGACCGCCGAAGCCGACGTCGCAGAACCATCGCTTTCCTTCCGCCTCGGCGATCAGTCCCTTATGAGAGAGAGGTGCTTCCGCTCTCCCTACCAGAATCCGGGCCGCTACCTCTGTCACCGGGAATCCCAGGGAACGAAGCAGGTCTGCGAACAGGGTATTCAGTTCGAAGCAGTATCCTCCCCGCCGGCGGTTTACGATCTTGTAATACAGATCCGGTATCTGAAGGGACGGAACCAGATGTCTTTCATATACATCCAGGTTTTCAAAGGGGACGCCGGCAATATGTGCCCGGATCAGGGCGTCCAGCGTTTCTGCCGTCACAGACCGGGATCCACCGTAACCGATCCTGGCCAGATAGTCTTCTACTTGGTTTGCATTCATTGTCAGTCCTCTTTATACCATTATTTTTACTCAATTATCATCATTATATATGGATCATATGTAAATCGCAACTGATATTCTGTATAATTTCTCTGTTTTTCATTGAATCTCGCAAAATCTGTGCTATAATCAATGGATGGACTGTAAAAACAATAATGAAAAAGAGAGACAGGATAGACGAATGAAGAAACATATAATTCAAAGCTTCGTGACCGCCCTCCTCTTCACCTTGTCGATGATTGTGGTTCCTTTTACCGGGCACGCTGCCGATGAACCCGTCATTCAGAACGGCATCTATGCCTCCGGGATTTCCCTGGGGGGCATGACAGAGAGTGAAGCGGTCGATGCAATCAACTCTTTCTTTGAGGGAATAGCAGACTCCACCTTTTCGATCCAATGCATGGACGGAGAGACGGAGCAGATCCGGATCCGGGACTGGAACCTCACCTGGGATGCCCAGACCGCAGCCTCCCAGGCGGTGGCCATCGGCAACTCCGGTTTTCTGATCAACCAGTATAAACAGCGCATGGATCTTCATCACGGAAATCTGTATCTGGATGTTCCCTATGAAGTCGATGCCGACAGTGTCCGTCAGTCACTGCGCAGCTATGTCACAGCCCACGACAGCCCGGCCACCGATGCTGTCATCAAACGCGACGGGGACGGGTTTGTTCTTGAAAGTGAAGGCGAGGACGGAACAGTAACCGACGAGGAAGCCACCACCCAGGAGATTCTGAACACCCTGGCTAAAGGCCTCTCCCAGGATATGGCCGTCTCGGTCATCACCAAAGAGGATAAACCCTCGGTTACTTCAGATATGCTCTCTGTCATCAAGGACGAGCTTGGTTCCTTCACCACCGAATACAAAAAGAGCAAGGATGGCCGTAAACAGAATATCAAAGTAGCCACCGGTTTTCTAAACGGCACGGTTCTGATGCCCGGGGAGTCTCTCTCCGTCAGTACGGCGATCAAGCCCAGGACGGAAAAGAACGGATATGCCATTGCCGCTCAGTATTCCAACGGGGAGCAGGAAGAGGATATCGGCGGCGGCGTATGCCAGGTATCCACCACCCTGTACAATGCCCTGATCCGGGCCGAGCTGCAGATCGATAAGCGCTACAGCCACTCCATGGTCGTAAACTATGTGGATTACGGCAGCGACGCTGCCATCGCCACCGGTCTGAAGGATCTGGTCTTCACCAACAACCTGGAAAATCCGATCTATATCTACGGCAAAGCTAACGGCACCTACCTGACCTTCAAGATCTATGGCGTAGAAACCCGGCCGGAGAACCGCAAGATCAAATTTGTGTCCGAGACACTGAAGAAAGAGTTCCTGGAAGGTGTCAAAGAAATCCAGACCAAAGAGCTGAAGAAAGGCAAGACCAAGACTACCACCTCCGCCCATCCGGAAGTCATCGCCACCCTGACCAAGATCATCTATATTGACGGGGAAGAGACCGAACGGATCCTGCTGCACAAAGACCATTACCGAGCCTCGCAGAAGACCGTGATGGTGGGTATAGGATAAAGTATCATTTATTTTTCCTGTACCTTAACCATAATCATTGCTAAGAAATAAAGAACGCTTTCAGGTTTTAAGGCCCGAAAGCGTTCTTTTTATGATATCCTTATGGTACGACTGCGATCTGGCGGAGAATATAATCCCTGTTGGCTCTGCGGCTTACTGCTCCCGTTCCAGTGCCTGCCGGATCAGACGACATTCGTCGCGAAAATGGCATCCTTCATACTCGCAATCCGAGTTGTCAAAAACATATTTTCCATCTTCCACCCGGAATTCACAGCAGATCCGCCGTGTATCATTGATGGTCTTGCAAAAACCGGAATAAAATTCTTCTTCCCACATAGTTCCTCCTGTCAGAAGCTGTCCTTTGCCGTGCTGTTTTAAAGAAAGTCATCACCCCAGGAGAATTTTTCTGAGCGCTTCTGCATCCGAGGCGATCCAGGTGGCTCCTGCCTTCTCCAGTTCCCCCGGCTGGGCATATCCGTAGGTGACGCCTGCCGAGTCGATGCCAAAGGCGGTCGCTCCTTCGATGTCATAGAACCGGTCTCCCACCATGATGGCTGTCTGCTTATCTTCCTCTGTCAGTCCCAGTTGTTCAAAGGCGATACCCATCAGTTCCGGCTTTGTCTCATGCTCTCCGTGCAGTCCGGCACCGGCAATCACATCAAAACAGTCGGTAAGCCTGAAGTGATCCAGTACAATCCTCGCCATCTTTTCTGGCTTGGAGGTGGCTACAGCCACTTTCTTTCCTGCTTCATGCAGTGCCAGGAGCAGTTCGGGAATGCCCGGGTAGGGTTCATTCTCATAGATCCCGGTGACCAGGTAGCGCTCCCGGTACTTTTCCACTGCCCGCTCTGCCTCTTCCTTCGTCAGTCCATAGTAGGTCTGGAAGGAGTACATCAGGGGCGGCCCCACGAACCGGCGCAGCTGTTTCTCGTCTTTTTCTTCTATGCCGAAGGCCTCCAGGGCGTACTGTACGGAACGTATGATTCCCGGGCCGGAATCGGTCAGGGTCCCGTCCAGGTCGAATAATATGGTCTGGTATCTTTTATCTCTGTTATCTCTGTTATCCCTGCTCATGCCCGGTACTCCATGATCTCTTCTCCGGTCTCAATGTTGACCCAGCGGAAGTGACCGTCTTCCAGTGTCATATAACCATGGACGCTGTCATCCTTCGGCAGAGACAGGGAACCCGGGTTCATGTAGACATAGCCTTCCTCCGGATGCTCCCGGCAGACCTGCACATGGGTGTGTCCGTGAAGCAGGATGTCCCCCGGCTGCAGCATCGGCAGACTCTCCTCATTAAAAAGATGGCCGTGGGTGATAAACAGAGTCACTTCTTTTCTATCATTTCTGTGGTTCGGAACCGGCAGCACCGCATAGTCCGCCATCACCGGAAATTCCAGCACCATCTGATCCACTTCCGCCTCACAGTTTCCCCGGACGCACAAGATCTCATTTTTATGAGAATTCATGATCCGGGTCACCTTCTTCGTATCATAATCCCGGGGCAGATCATTCCGGGGGCCGTGATAGAGCATATCTCCCAGGAAAATCAGGCGGTCCGCCTTCTCCTTTTCAAAAGCCTCCCAGAGCTTCTCCGCAAAATAAGCCGATCCGTGAAGATCCGACGCTATCAAATATTTCATATGTAAAACCTCCTGTCAGTTAATCTCATTCCTTCCTGACCCTGGTATCATGATATCTGATTCCGCCGGATCTGTAAATAAAAATATTATTCTATGATGGTGATGCGGCCCTGGCCGTAGGGATCGGCGTATTCTTCTCCGATGTTTCCGCCGAGGGTTTCTTTGATATAGTCGATCAGAACCTGATTGTCCAGTTTTACGGAGTCCTGAAGGACTTCGGCCCCGTCAAAGGCGGTCATACCGTCGCCGTGTTCCAGCAGGGTATAGTCGATGCCGCCGACAGTGTAGAACTTCTCCGGATCCAGGGGTTCCTCTCCCACCAGGACATTTTTTACCCGGCGCTCCCCTTCAAAACCGATGCACATGCCGTTTTCATCGGCCTCAC
>CAMOYN010000008.1 GCA_946630035.1 uncultured Lachnospiraceae bacterium | reverse complement strand
CATCCGTATGCTCTTCCCTCATCAGGGATACGATGTGGAAACGGTCCGGACCTTCCGGGATCCCACCTGGGAGATGACCGTTCCCCTGATGCTGTTCACCGTCGTCACCATCGGATTTGGTCTGTATGCTCAGCCGGTTCTCTCCTGGCTCTGGCCCATCGCTCTGGGCCAGTGGTAACTCGGAACAGGGGGACGGTTCCTTGTTCCATGTTTCGCTGTAATCAAAGCCATTGCCTTCGCTGTTTAGGAGGATGACATATTATGACCTCTCTTGCGTGGTCTCTCCCGGATATCTGCGGTATGGGACTTTCTTTCAGGATTGACGGCTTCCGGGCCATCTTTGCCGTGATCACTCTGTATATGTGGATCATGACCTCCCTCTTCTCCCGGGAGTATATGAAGCATGCCAGAAGAAAAGGACGATATTATTTCTTCCTCTGGCTCACCTTTATCGGGACCATGGGAGTCTTTATCTCCAATGATTTCTTTACGGTATTTGTTTTCTTCGAGATCATGTCTACCGCATCCTATGTCTGTGTGATTCATGATGAAAAACCGGATACCCTGAGAGCCGGCGGAGTCTATCTGGCCGTCGCCGTGATCGGAGGCCTGGTATCTCTGATGGGAATCTTCCTGCTTTACCATCTGACGGGCACCTTAACTTTCTCCGAGCTGAAAGAACCCTGTCTGAGTATCCTGCAGGGGAATCCGATCCCTGAAAGCACCTCGGCTATCGTCCCCGGGAACAGCCGGCTGTGGCTGTATATCGCCGGTGCCTGCATCGTCTTCGGCTTCGGAGCGAAGGCGGGTATGTTTCCGCTGCACATCTGGCTGCCCATGGCCCATCCCGTCGCTCCTGCCCCGGCCAGTGCTCTGCTGTCCGGTATCATCACCAAAACGGGCATCTTCGGGATCCTGATCCTCACCGCCGACGTGTTCACCCACGATTCCGCCTGGGGATTCGTCATGTGCCTGCTGGGTGTGGTCACCATGCTGCTGGGCGGAATTCTGGCCGTATTCTCGGTGGACCTGAAGAGAACCCTGGCCTGCTCTTCCATGTCGCAGCTGGGAATGATTATCAACGGCATCGGTATGCAGGGCCTGCTGGGAGAAGAAAATGCTCTCGCCGTGCGCGGCAGTATTCTTCACATGATAAACCATTCCAACCTGAAGCTGGTTCTCTTCCTGGCCGCCGGTGCCGTAGTGATGAATCTGCATCAGCTGAATCTCAATGAGATCCGGGGATATGGACGGAAAAAGCCGCTGCTGAAAACCGTCTTTCTTCTGGGTGCCCTCGGAATCGGAGGTATTCCCGGTTTTAACGGTTATATCAGCAAGACCCTGCTTCATGAGAGCATCGTAGAATACATAGAACTCCTGCATGCGGGGGAAGGATGGCTTCCCGGAACCATGACCGCTGCCAGTGGGGTGATGCTGTTTAAAGTCATCGAATGGCTGTTCCTCCTGACCGGGGGACTGACGGTCGCCTACATGACCAAACTGTTTATCTGCGTCTTTATCGAAAAAAATGCCGATCCCGCCCGGCAGGCATCCTTTGATGCATCGAAGGATTACTGCACTCCTCTGACCGCCGGCGTTCTTGCCCTCTCCGCCTCCGTTCTTCCTGTATTCGGTCTCTTCTCCGGATTTACACTGAACCGGCTGGCTGATCTGGGGCAGGGATTTCTGGGTGGCCTGTCCCCGGCTCATCCGGTCCACTATTTCGCGTGGGCCAATCTCTCCGGCGGACTGATCAGCATCGGCCTGGGCGCACTCCTGTATGTCCTTGTGATCCGGCGCTTCCTGATCGCCCCCTCCATGGGTTCTGAACCGGGACGGTATCTTAATCGCTGGCCCGGCTCCCTGGATCTCCTCACGCTGATCTATGAGCCTCTGTTGCTGAAGATCCTTCCGACGGTGCTGGGCGTGATCTGTAGCATGCTGGACGGCATACTGGATCGTATTCTTCTGCCAGTCATCCCCGTCATCCTCGGATTTTTCAGCAAAATTCTGGATTTTCTGCTGGACGGATTTCTGTTATTACTGCGAAAGACAACACACCGGCAGCTCAGAGAGGCAAAAATCCCTCCCTCCGGCTATTATTTCTCCTATTATATAGGATCTTTCATGAACACTGCCGCGGCGGCTCTGAACCGCACCCTTCTTCGCAGACGGCCGATCCGGAGAGATTTCATCCTGCAGCTGGCGGAGCAGGAATCCGTAATTAAACTGACCCGCAAAGTCATCACTGCCAGTACCGCCTTCTCTCTGATGATGTTCGGCATCGGCATGGTGGCCGCCGTGATTTATCTTCTTCTGGTCTAGGAACTTCCCCGGATTCAGGATCTTCGCCTGAGCCGTAAGCTCAGATAGTGGCAGACAAAAAGGCCGGAACCTTTCGAGGTTCCGGCCTTTCCGGTGGGCCGATGTTTCGGAATCAATACAACACAAGGTTGAATCCAACGCCTTCCGCATCTTTAATCCAGATATTTAATGTCTGGCCTTTCTTGATCGTGATTTTGTCTTTGTTCTCATAGCTCTGAGATGTCTTATCATCAAATACCGTAATATGACTCAGACTCCATCCCTTTTTCAGTCTGACATACAGTTTCTGGTTTCTCAGGGTTCTGGTGATCCCCATGCTGTAGCGGCTGCTGGCATCGAACTTCTTCGTCAGATCCTGCTTGCCAAACTTCAGAACCGACAGAGGATTCTCATATTTCTTCGCTGTCAGTCTGGTTTTCAGCGTATAGCTTTTCTTCTGGTAGCGGACCTTCATACGAATCGTGGCGGTTCCGGTCTTTTTCGGTACGGCGATCATGTAAACATTTCTGCCGCTCTTAACCAGCTCGGCTTCCATCACGGTCTTATCGCTGGATGTCAGCTTCGAAACAGCGCTTTTACTGGTGATCCCTTTCAGAGGATACCACCAGCGATCTCCGGCGACAAAATACCGGCTCTCCTTCTTCGGTACTGAAGGGACCGCCGAGGCCCGTCCTGCCGGGCCAACGCTTACCAGAAGCATCACCAGTGCCATGGCCGGCAATGCCATCTTCTTCCACACTTTCATGATGTATCTCTCCCTCCCGTTTTAAAAAACAACACCCGATGTTCCGGTTATACCAAATCTCCTTCATCAAAAGGATCTCCGCACTCAGGGCAGAATTTCGGAGGATGGGTCGGATCTTCCGGCTCCCAGCCACACTTATCGCACTTGTACAGAGGAGCCCCGGCCGGTTTCTTCGTCCCGCACTCCATGCAGAATTTACCCAGGTTCTTTGCTCCGCAGGAAGGGCAGGTCCATCCATCCGGCTCTGCGGGTACCGGCTTCGGGGTACCGCACTCCGTGCAGAACTTGCCGGTATTCACCTGACCGCAGCTGCAGGTCCAGCTGTCAGCCGATGCGGCCTGCATCTTCGCCGGTGCCGGTGCTGCCGGCTGCTGGTATACAGGCTCCGGTGCCGGCTGCTGATATACGGGCTGAGCCTGCTGGGCAGCTCCCATGGCAAACAGATCCTGCGCATTCATCCCGCCGGCATTCTGGGCCATGTTCATGCCCATGAAGGCCATGGCTGCACCCGTTCCGGTATTGGAAGCGGCTGCTTTCATGGCTTCGGCCTGAGCTCCTACCAGGGAAGCGGCTGCCATATTGGGATTGCGATAGACGGCGGTCTTCTGAAGTTCCTTGATGGTTGCTTCATCTTCCTCCGATGCCTTTACACCGGAAACGCCGAAGGAAACGATCTCAATACCGCGGAGATTGCTCCACTTGGCTGTCAGCACTTCATTCAGTGCATTCGCGATCTCAAAGGTATGACCGGGAAGGGAGCTGTACCGGATCCCCATCTCGGAGATCTTGGCGAAGGCTGGCTGCAATGCCGTAAGGAGTTCACTCTTCAGCTGCCCGTCGATCTTGCCCCGGGTAAAGGTATCGGCAACATTACCGCATACATTGGTATAGAACAGGAGCGGGTTGGTGATCCGGTAGCTGTACTCACCGAAGCACTTGATCGCCACGTCCATATCCAGTCCGATATTTGTATCTACTACACGGAACGGCACCGGATTCGGTGTCCCGTATTTGTTCCCCATGATCTCTTTGATATTTACATAATAGATTCTCTGGTCCTTCGGGGCCTGACCACCGAAAGTGAAGCGCTTTCCGATATTGGCAAAGACTTCTTTAATATTGGCTGCCAGATCGGCCGACGCAAACAGGGAAGGTTCGGTGGAACTGTCGTAGACAAACTCACCGGGCTCAGAACAGAACTCAGTCACCTTGCCCTGATCCACGAGGATCATACACTGGCCTTCATTGATAGCAATCACAGATCCATTGGTTATAATATTATCGGAACCGCCCCGGTTTCCGGAGAATCCGGATACTTTTTTCTTACCCTTCGTCACGAGAACATCTTCCGGAAGAGTCTCACAGTAAAAATACTCCTTATACTGCTCACCCAGTACGCCGGTTGCAGATCCTAATGCCGCATGTATTAATCCCATATAAATAACCTCCTGCCTTCCTTAATGTAATAGCCAGAATCAGCTATTCTGTACCTGTCATAATCTTACATCAGATTGCACATATATGTCAACAAAAAGAATAGCTTTGCTGCAAAGAGACACCGGAAGGATAATCTTCTGAGCGGGGATGGCACCTCTCTGTAACAAAGCCAATTATTATTATACGCATGGGATAAGACATATACTGTCACTTAATAAGTTTTTTCTGATTTTCCTTGGATTTTTTTTGGAATCCGAAAAAACATCGGATAAAAGACGAAAAAAGTCTCATTTTAAGCAAAATAGTAACGGTTCCATCGGAAGGTTCTCAAAATAGGGAAGAGCAGAGGGGACATCAAATCTCTCCTCTGCTCTGCATGATAAAGCCTTTCCGACTCCTGTCATAAATAATCTGCCGGGTATCCTGTGGCTCAAACAGGCGACGATTATCCAGAAATGCTCTGATATCATCGATATCACGCTGAACCGAACGTTCATTGATACCATAATGAACAGCAGCATCTCTTTTTACAATCATCTGTCCCTCGTTAAGTCTTGTATAAAGATCTAACACCCGACAGCATTTACTAAAGCTTCCCTGGTGCATCCTCCCTGCCTCCTCATAGTTACAAACCAACCCAATCATTCACATTTATTTCTGATAATTGGATTATACCACTAATCGAAAACAAAGTCAACATAGATAGTGCCTCTTTAGTATCTCTTGAAGAATCCGTTTTTTTATGTTATCCTTAAAATTATTCAAAGGAAGATTCTGAGGTAGTGTATGTCACATCTGATCGATCATTTTTGTACCATCACACATCATCGCTTTCTGGTCCTGAAATACTGTTTCCGTATCGGTCTCTACCGTCAGGGGCTGATGCATGATCTCTCCAAATATTCTCCTTCGGAGTTTATCCCCGGGGTCATCTATTTTCAGGGAGACCGCAGCCCAAACGATGCGGAACGAAGGGATAAAGGCTACTCTTCGGCCTGGATGCATCACAAAGGACGCAATAAACATCATCTGGAATACTGGACGGATTATAAGATCGGCAGCAAAACCGGGACCATGTCCGGCGTCAAGATGCCTCTTCGGTACGTTCTTGAGATGTTCTGCGACCGGATCGCTGCCTCCCGGATCTATAACGGCGAAAACTATACCGATCAGATGCCCTACCATTATTTCAAGAAAGGCAGATCCTTTACAACGATTCATCCGGAAACCGGCGCCTTTCTGGCAAAAATTCTTCGTCTCCTGGCTAAATACGGGGAAGACCGGACATTCCGTTTTCTTCGCTGGTACTGGCGGACCCATCGTGACTATTAGACAAGGAAGGCCCCTCCGCATCTTTCGATGCGAGGGGCCTTTTGTTTTTACACTTCATCGCTGATGACAACACCACGATGCGGCACAGGGACGGAAAAGACGATCTGAGTTTCCGTGTGGCCAAACTTCTGCAGCTGCCCGATAAAGACATCCAGATCCGACGTCGAGGGGAAAGTAACTTTCAGCAGCATGGCATAATTTCCGGATACCGTACTGCACTCCAGAACATTCGGAACTCCTGTAATATAGGGAAGGAAACTGGCTTTCTGCTGGGGAGCCATCTCCAGATTAATGAATGCCGTGATATGATATCCCATCCTCTCCGGATTGATATCTGCATGATATCCGACAATGATGCCTTCCTCTTCCATCTTTTCTATACGCGCTGCCACTGCCGGAGAAGAAAGATATACCTTCTCTGCCAGCTGTTTCAGTGAGTATCTGGCATTCTGCTGCAGTAATTTTAATAATTTCCGATCGATTTTATCCATATATTCCTCTTAACCATCTGACTCTCTGTACTCTCATCGAAGGGTTCTGATAGAGTAATCAACTAAAGACCCTTGTTACTGTTATATCATAAATTCCGCCGGAATTCAATAGATTCCATTTTTAGTTTATATCGGGGGATAGTCCATATCTTCCACTTCCTGTCCGGAGGATGCTTCTACCATACAGCAGTCCTCCGGATGATCGAGGATTATTTTTTTACCTCCCCGGTCTCCCTTAATCTGCATCAGTTCCTCCCGGTACTCCGAAGAAAACAGATTCGGCTGCCGGGGCTCTCCCTGCCATGACAGCGAGATGATCCCCGCCGCACCGGATTCGTACTTCTTCAGCATTTCTTCTATGCTCTCTCTCCGCAGCCAGGGCATGTCACACACACAGAACAGATAGGCGGAGGCCTCCCCGGCGGCTTCCAGTCCCAGCTGCAGGGAATGAGAGAGCCCCCGTTCCGGCTCGTGGTTGCAGCAGATCTGATACCCCTCCGCCAGGGCCGCCACTTCCGGATACCGGGTTACCAGGATCCGTTGTCCGAAAGGAAAGTCCTGTAACTCTTTCAGCAGATGGCCGATCACAGGGACTCCGTCCCCGAGGGGATAGAGCAGTTTATTGCTTCCGAATCTGCGGCTGTTTCCTGCGGCCAGCAGGATCAGTGCCATCTTCTCTCTGCGGTAAGCGGCCGAGGGATGGCACCCCCAGCTGCATAAGATGCCTTTCTTACGTAAGCTCTCTGCGATTCTCCCGGAGGCCTGCCGGAGGCTCCTGGTGTCTGCCTGGTTAAGGAGAACCCGGAATTCCCCCTGACGGGACTTTCCCGCCCCCTCCGGCGAAGCCAGAACTTCCGCCAGAATCTCTTCCGAAAGGATCGTCTCCTCACTCCGGGAGAGCTTCAGCGCCTGTACCATATCTTCGCTGCGGTAGGTACAGGAACCTGCGGGTTTCCCCAGGCAGGAGAGGCCCGCCACAGCTACGGTGATGTTCGTCCGGGGCAGAATCACCGGCTCCCAGGGAGCCGGCCATTTGAATGGCATACACCGGGCCCCATCGGCCTCCACCAGCATCACATCCGCCGCTGTATCCAGAGCATCGAGGTACTCCGGAGACGGACTCTTCACTTTCGCCGCGTTCGCCGGATCCGGGACAGCGGCAAATACGATTCCCCTTTCGGAAAGGAAGTGGCGCACCTGCTCCTCTTCCTCTTTCCCTTCCCCGATCACACAGGGGATCTCCGGCGGCACCTGGGCCGCCCCCATATGAGTGGTCGTGGTAATTACAACGCGCCTCCCCTGGTCAGCCAGCTCCCTTGCCCAGGCAAACAGCAGTGAGGTCTTCCCTCCGGCCCCGGTCAGAGAAATAACGGCATGATCCGGTATCGTCAGAAAAAGTCCCTCGGAAATACTCTGCTTTTCTCCGGTCTGATTCCATATCTTCATTTTATCACTCCATCAAGAACGCTCGGTTTTCTGCTCTCAGTATAGCTTTTATTCTTACCATATACAAGTCGTGTACCATTTTGCCTGATTTTTTTTACAATCACACATTGCAGAAACTCTCATATTTATATATATTATTATAGTTGGATGAAATAATATTCCCTCATCCGATAATATATTCCAGGAGGAACCTCCATGCCTAAAATCACTTTTATGGGTGCCGGATCAACCGTTTTTGCCAAAAATGTCCTCGGAGACA
Organism: uncultured Lachnospiraceae bacterium; assembly: GCA_946630035.1. Classification (GTDB taxonomy): domain Bacteria; phylum Bacillota; class Clostridia; order Lachnospirales; family Lachnospiraceae; genus UBA3305. Next base: position 18,802 of record CAMOYN010000008.1, on the reverse strand, counting down.
GTATGATGACTCCGGCTCTGGAAGAGAGCACCATTGCACTCTATGATATCAACGCAGACCGCCTGAAAGAATCCGCGGCCATGCTGGAAGCCATCAACCGGAATAACGGCTCCAAGGCTCATATTGAACAGTATCTGGGTGAGGAGAACCGCAAAGAGGCTCTTCGAAATGCCAACTATGTCGTGAATGCCATTCAGGTGGGCGGATATGATCCCTGCACGATTACAGACTTTGAAATCCCCAAGAAATATGGCCTGCGTCAGACCATTGCGGATACGCTGGGCGTCGGCGGTGTGTTCCGTGCTCTCCGTACGATCCCTGTCATGCTGGATTTTGCCCATGATATGGAAGAAGTCTGCCCGGATGCCTGGTTATTAAACTATACCAATCCGATGGCCATGCTGACGGGAGCCATGCTCCGCATGACCGGTGTGAAGACCGTCGGTCTCTGCCACAGTGTACAGGTCTGTGTGCCCACCCTGCTGAATGAGCTGGGAATCGGCTATACCGGGACTGAGAAATGGAAAATCGCCGGCATCAACCACCAGGCCTGGCTGCTGGAGTGCACGAAGGACGGGATCGATCTCTATCCGGAGATCAAGCGCCGGGCTCTGCTGTACAACCAGGGGAAACTGGATATCGGCACCTTTGAAGAGCGAATGGCCATGATGGAGGACGGAGAACCCCGGCCCGGTGAATGGAAAGAGCGGATGAAAGAGGCCTATGACCTCTATCAGACCAAAGGGGTGCACGGTGACATGGTGCGCCTGGAACTGATGAGACGGTTCGGCTACTATATCACAGAGTCCAGCGAGCACAACGCGGAGTACACGCCCTATTTCATCAAGAGGAATTATCCGGAGCTGATCGATCAGCTGAACATCCCCCTGGATGAATATCCTCGCCGCTGTATCCATCAGATCGAAGAATGGAAAGCCCGGGGCGCTGAGCTGACGAAGAATCCTACCCTGACCCACACACGGACCAGAGAATATGCCAGCTACATCATGGAAGCCATGGAGACCAATGTACCGACCCAGATCGGCGGCAATGTTCTGAACCACGGTCTGATCACGAACCTGCCACAGAACGCCTGCGTGGAAGTTCCCTGCCTGGTTGACCGGAATGGCGTGCAGCCTACCGTCATCGGAGATCTTCCGGAGCAGTGCGCTGCCCTGAACCGGACGAACATCAATGTACAGCTTCTGACCATCGAAGCCGCCAGAACCTTAAAGAAAGATTACATCTATCAGGCCGTTATGCTGGATCCCCATACCTCCGCAGAGCTTTCCATCGATGACATCGTCTCCATGTGCGACGAACTTCTGGAAGCCCATCGTGGATGGATGCCGGAATATCACTAAAAGAGTATCCCTGCATCTCTGCCCGGCAAAGATCGTTTTCAACTAAATATCGCGGATATTTGCTATTGATTTTTTCGGCAAAATCTGTTTATATAGTATGGAACAATTCATTGCCCGATATAGCAGAAAGGCGGTAAAACCGATGGCTGAAACACGAAAACCCATGAAAGAAGGAAAAGTCCGTGAGATCTATGACAATGGAGATACATTGATCATGGTGGCAACGGATCGTATCAGCTGCTTTGATGTGATTCTTCACAATATTGTCAGCAAAAAGGGAACGGTTCTGACACAGATGTCCCGTTTCTGGTTTGATTTCACCAAAGACATCCTTCCCAATCACATGATTTCCGTAGATGTAAAGGACATGCCGGAGTATTTCCGTCAGCCTCAGTTCGACGGAAACAGTATGCTCTGCAAGAAGCTTACCATGCTTCCCATCGAGTGTATCGTACGTGGATATATCACAGGCAGCGGTTGGGCCAGCTATCAGAAGACCGGCGAAGTCTGCGGCATCCGCCTTCCCGAGGGGCTGCGCGAGTCGGACAAACTCCCCGAGCCGATCTATACGCCTTCCACCAAGGCAGAGATCGGGGATCATGATGAGAACATCTCCTTTGAAGAGAGCGTCGATTATCTGGAAAAACGCTTCCCCGGAAAGGGACAGGAGTATGCCGAAAAACTCCGCGACTGCACCATTGCCCTCTACAAAAAATGCGCTGACTACGCCCTGAGCCGCGGCATCATCATTGCTGACACGAAGTTCGAATTCGGACTCGACGAAGACGGCAACATCGTCATCGGTGACGAGATGCTCACCCCGGACAGCTCCCGTTTCTGGCCGGCCGACACCTATGAACCCGGTCACGGACAGCCCTCCTTTGACAAGCAGTTCGCCCGCGACTGGCTCAAGGCCAACCCCGGAAACGACTGGACACTCCCTCAGGATATCGTAGACAAAACCATCGGCAAATACCTTCAGGCCTACGAACTCCTCACCGGAAGCAAGCTCGCCTGAATTTCATGAGTCAGAAGGGACGGTTCTTTTTGACTCATTGAGCACAATGAGTCAAAAAGAACCGTCCCTTCTGACTCATTTCTGTGACCAAAAAAGGAACCGCGCTGCGGTTCCTTTTTTGGTTGCCTCGTCCCCATCACCGGTCTTCCCGGAAGTAGTTCTGCCCCAGACTGGCTGGTGGCTGGTTCTCCCGCTTGTTGCGCATGCTGGTGATGACCAGCACTACGATGGTGACGATATAAGGGAGCATCTTGTAGAGTTCCTTGACGGAGAGATTCATTCCCGTGGGAATATAAAGATACAGGATATACAGACCGCCGAAGAGCATGGAGGCCAGGACGGCGATGTTCGGTCTCCAGATGGTGAAGATAACCAGTGCGATGGCCAGCCATCCTCTGTCACCGAAGGCATCGTTGGACCACACACCGCTGGCATAGTCCATGACGTAGTACAGTCCGCCCAGACCGGCGATCATACAGCCGATGCAGGTGGTGATGTATTTGTAGCGGGTGATATTGATGCCGGCGGCATCGGCGGTGGCGGGGCTCTCGCCCACAGACCGAAGTTCCAGGCCGGTTCTCGTATGTCTCAGGATATAGGCGGCCACCAGGGCAATCACGATGGCCAGATATGCCAGAAATCCATAGGAGAAGAACACCGATCCTACCCATCCCAGATTCTTGGCAAAGGGAAGGGATTTACTGAAATAGCTGCTGGTGGCGGACAGGGCGATGGACGGCACTTCGCTTCCGGTCAGTTTGATCAGAGATCCGCCGAAGAAATTACCAAAGCCCACGCCGAAGGTCGTCATAGCCAGACCGGTCACATTCTGATTGGCACGCAGGGTGACGGTCAGGAAGCAGTATAACAGTCCCATCAGGAAGGATCCCAGAAGACAGGAAAGCAGGGGGATCAGCACGGCCAGAAATCCAGTCACCTGGCCGCCGGTGGACTGCTCGTAGAAAAAGGCTCCGATGACACCGCTGATCGCACCTACATACATGACGCCGGGAATTCCCAGATTCAGATTGCCGGTCTTTTCTGTAATCGTCTCACCGGTACATCCGTACAGGAGCGGAATGCTCTGGGACACCGCACGGGGGATAAAAGAAACCAGATCAAACATTTATACGCCCTCCTTCTTTGCGGATTTCCGGAAATGCAGCTGATAATTGATAAAGAACTCGCATCCGATAATAAAGAACAGTACGATACCGGTGAGGATATCTCCGAAGGACTGGTTCAGTCCGAACACCGTGGAGATCTCACTGGCGCCCTGTCCGAAGAATACCAGGAGCAGGCTGCTGAAAATCATCGCCAGGGGATTGAATTTGGCCAGCCAGGCTACCATGACCGCGGTAAATCCCCGGCCGTTCGCAATGGTCGTCGTGATCGTGTGGTTCGTGCCGGCCACCAGGAGAAAGCCTGCCAGTCCGCAGAGAGCCCCGGAGACGATCAGGGTGCGTACGATCACTCGTTCCACCCGGATTCCTACATACCGGGCTGTATTTTCACTTTCACCGACAACGGCGATCTCATATCCCTGTTTGCTGTAGGTCATGTAGATGTAGACGATGATGGTCAGAATCGCCACAATCAGAATATTCAGGAAATATTTGGAAGGACCTACCTGGGGCAGCCATCCGGCGTTTGTATTCTGATTGATAATTCCGATCTTACCGGACCCCTTGGGAACTTCCCATATGATGATATAGTAGGCTACCAGCTGTGTCGCCACGTAGTTCATCATCAGGGTAAACAGAGTCTCGTTGGTTCCCCATTTTGCCTTGCAGAGAGCGGGAATCATGGCCCAGATGGCACCAGCTGCCACCGAAGTCACAAACATAAGGAGCATCAGAAGCGCATTCGGAATCTTATCTCCCAGCAGGATCATACAGGCAGCACAGGCCAGGCCGCCGATCAGGATCTGACCTTCTCCTCCCAGGTTCCAGAACCGCATGCGGAAGGCCGGAGTCAGAGCCAGGGATACACAGAGAAGGATGGCGACCTCCTGACCCAGGATCCAGCGTTTCCGGGGTGTACCGAAAGCGCCGTAAAACATGGTGGAATAGACCTGCACGGGATTATCACCGGTCAGGAACATAGTCACTATCGCACAGGCGACAAAAGCGAGAAGAATCGCCGCCAGACGGATCGTCCAGGTTTTATACCAGGGCAGTTCTTTCCTCTTGGTAATATGCATCAGAGGCGTACTTTTTTTCTCATTCATCGGTGCTGCCCCCTTTTATCTTTGTCATCATCAGTCCGATCTCATTTTTCTGAGCATCTTTGCCGTCTACAATGCCGCTGACCTTGCCTCCGCAGAGAACCAGAATCCGGTCACACAGCTCCAGCAGAACGTCCAGATCTTCTCCTACGTAGATCACAGAAACACCTCTCTGCTTCTGTTGATTTAAAAGATTGTAAATCACATAGGAGGAGTTGATATCCAGACCACGGACGGCATAGGCGGTCAGCAGAACCATCGGTGCCGAAGAGATCTCTCTGCCTACCAGTACTTTCTGTACATTTCCTCCGGAAAGTCTGCGGACCGGGATCGACAGCCCCGGAGTGCTGACCTCCAGTTCATCCACTACTTTCTGGGCCAGGGCCTTCGGTGATTTACGATCTGCGAATACCATCCCGCCTTTTCGGTAGGAACGGAGCATCATGTTGTCCGTCAGGTCCATGCTTCCCACCAGTCCCATGCCTAACCGGTCTTCCGGGACAAAGGAAAGAGCCACGCCCATGGAGGAAATCTCTCTCGGGTCCTTACCGATCAGTTCGGTCTTCTTCCCGCCATCATCGACAAAGGATATGCTCCCCTCTTCCACTGGCTGCAGACCGGCGATGGATTCCAGAAGCTCTTTCTGTCCGCTTCCGGAAATACCGGCGATTCCCAGGATTTCCCCGGAACGGGCGGTGAAGGAGACGTGATCCAGTTTGAGAATGCCATCCTGACTTCTCACCGTGAGGTCCTTTACCTCGATCCGGGGTTTCGGATTCACCGGATCCGGGCGGTCTATGTTCAGAGAAACGCTGCGGCCAACCATCATATTGGTCATCTCCTGGGCATTTGTCTCCCGGGTCATCATCTCTCCGATGTAGGCCCCTTTTCTGAGGACCGCAACCCGGTCACTGAGGGCCTCCACCTCATGCATCTTGTGGGTTATGATGACAATCGCTTTTCCGTCATTTCTCATGTTGCGGAGCACGGCAAAGAGTTTGTCGGTCTCCTGCGGCGTCAGAACCGCGGTGGGTTCATCCAGAATCAGAATATCCGCCCCACGGTACAGAACTTTTACGATCTCCACCGTCTGTTTCTGTGACACGGACATGTCATAGATCTTCTGCTTCGGATCCACCTCAAATCCATAGGTATCACAGATCTTACGGATCTTTCGGCCGGCTTCTTCCAGATCCAGCTTTTTTCCCTCTTTGAGCCCCAGAACGATATTCTCTGCCGCCGTCAGCACATCCACCAACTTAAAATGCTGATGAATCATACCAATGCCATACCGGAATGCCTCTCTGGGAGAGCTGATCGATACTTCTTTATCATCTATAAAAATACTTCCGCTGTCAGGATAGTAGATCCCTGACAGCATATTCATCAAAGTGGTCTTGCCACTTCCATTTTCTCCCAGCAGGGCCAGTATTTCCCCCCGGCGAATATCCAGATCTACCTTGTCGTTCGCCACGATACTGCCAAAGGTCTTTGTAATACCCCGCATCTTAACGGCGACAGAACTTCTGTCCACAGAGTCTCCCCCTTCCGTTTGTCAAAAACAGAATAGTTTTATTTTATAAAAGAATAAATAGAACCCGGGCGGAAACCCGGGTTCTCCGCATTCAGTTTGCTTTCTTGGTTACGGTTCCGAGATCATCAGAACTTGGTATCCAGCAGAGTGATGCCATCGATCTGAAGATCGAAGTAAGGAGCGGAACGATACTCAGACTCATGGAAGTATCCGTCGGAAACCACCTCGGTATCGGCTTCATAATTGGCATCGGTGTCCACATCGGCCATATAGCTCTCCAGAGCTTTTCCTTCTACGGTGAATGTGGAAGTATCAAATACATGGGCCTCGCCAGCCTGAAGGGCAGCTTTTACTTCTTCGATCTTCTCGGTGGTGCCCTCAGCAGCAGCCTGATCATTGACCTCGGTCAGAACGACAGAGCCGGTCTCCAGAGTTCCGGTCCAGTCAGGATCGATATTCTCACCCTTCATGAAGGTCTCAATGGCATATTTGTAGAAAGGAGCCCAGTCAATACGAGAAGAAACGATGAAGGTGTTCGGGCAGGCTGCTACGGTACTTCCGTTGTAGGAAACATCCGGTACACCGGCTGCTTCACATGCGGTAGGAGCACCCATGGAGTCTGCGTGCTGGCTGATCAGAACGCATCCGTCTTCGATCAGCTTGTTAGCGCCTTCTTTTTCCGCGGTCTCATCGTACCAGGAACCGGTAAAGGTTACTTCCATGGTAACGGAAGGGCAGATGGAGCGAACGCCCAGGAAGAAGGAAGTATAACCGGAGATAACCTCTGCATAGGTATAAGCACCTACATAACCGATCTTGGTCTGATCTTCGGTGATCTTTCCGTCTGCAATCATCTCATTCAGCTTCATGCCGGCAGCTACGCCTGCCAGGTAACGGCCTTCATAGATGGAGGCAAAGGCATTGTGATAATTCTCCAGGCCTTCGGTATGAGCCTTGGTACCGGTGGAATGGCAGAACTGCACATCCGGGAACTCCTTGGCTGCTTCGATCATGTAATCCTCATGACCGAAGGAATCTGCGAATACTGCCTTGCAGCCGGCATCCGCCAGTTCACAGGCCGCATCATAGCACTCCTGGCCTTCCGGTACATTTTTCTTGATGGAATACTCAATTCCCAGTGCTTCGCATGCTTCGATCGCACCATTGATGAAGTTCAGATCGTAGGTGGAGTTTTCGTCGTGAAGAGTGATAAAACCTACCTTAAAATCACTGGCTGCTGTCTCTTCTGCCTGAACAGCGATCCCGGGTACCAGAGCCATCCCGGCTACCATCGCTGCCGTCAAAAGGACACTGAAAAACTTTTTCATTGCGTTTTCCTCCTGTAAAATAATAATTGTCTTCGCCGGACTATCCTGTGAAGAAGGATACCACATTATGATATCACTGATTAAATTTTAGACGATATTGTGGATTTTGTAAATATAAAACCACTAATTATTTTTCAATTTATTTATAATCAAAGGAATAGTATCCCTGTGGAAAAACTTTTACAGACATACGAAAGGGCTACCCGACTGCATCTACACCGGCAAATCGGATAGCCCTTCTACTGAGGAATCGTAAGCTTCACTGTATAACCTCCTTTGTGATCTTTCCGTCTGTAAGTACTGACACTTGTTCCCATCTTCTCGGGTATCATCACCGGATACCTCTCTTCACGCTTATAAGCTGCTGGGATCGTTCATCTGACAACGGATTCACTCTGAAATCTTCCTCTGTTTTTTTTTCCTTTCTCTTTTCTTTTGATGGTTAAAGTATATCGTATATTCCGCCAGTTGTCAAGTATTTTTTCGAAAAATATGGTCTATCTATAATTGTGTCTGAATATTTAATGTTGTTTGTATTTTTTCACACACTTCAAAAGTTTTTTCCTTTTTCGAAACATTCCGGAATTTTTCTATTGTTTCGGCAGTCGCTGAAGAAGGCCTCCTCCGATCAGTCCTACCACCAGGCCGGCCGCGGTTCCCGAGATCATCAGAAAAGGCAGATAGTAGATCAGGCGGGAGGTTTCCAGGGCAAACATGGCCACCAGAATCTGCCCTGCATTGTGGGCCACACCCCCGGCCACGCTGATCCCGGAGAGACTGAATTTCCCGCTCCGGCGGCAAAGAATCATCGCCAGGAAGCTGACGACGCCTCCGGCGAGGCTGTACAGCATCGCCGACATACTGCCGAAAGTAAAGGCCGTCAGTACGATCCGCACCACATTAATACAGAAGGCACTCTTCTCTCCCCTTCGTACCAGGGCGATCAGGACCACCAGATTCGTCAGCCCCAGTTTCATACCGGGGACAGCAAAAAAGACCGGCATCTGGGCTTCCAGATAACTCAGTACCATGGCCAGCGCCACCATCAGTCCATATTCAGCAACATCCTTACTTTTCAAAGGCTTCTGCTCCTTCCGCGTCTTTCCTTCTTTATTGCACTACTCCGTCCAGAGCTTCCTCCGTCCCGCCGGTGACAGTGACCACGACCCGGTGTGGCAGGCAGACGATGGTCTCACCGGAGTACCGGATCGGCCGTTCATGGACGCAGATGCGGTCCGGGCAGTCTGCTTCTGTCACGGAAGCGGTCCCCCCGGAGATCACCAGGGTGTTCCTTCCTCCCTTACCTTCGATCACGGCTTCCCGGTCCTCCTTCAGAGACCAGTTTTCCGTAACCTGGCCGTCCACCCGTACGATCACCCGCTCCCCTGGGCTGCGGGTGATCCTGCGGAATCCCAGAACCACAATGGCAGCCGTAAGAACTGCCAGAATCAGTATTTTATCCGCTTTTTTCATAGCTTACCGGATCCCCTATTTCATCAGCTTCTGGACGACACCGCACAGTTCTTCTATGACTTCCTCGTCACCTTCTTTGATTTTTTCCACCACACAGCTGTGAATATGCTGATTCAGCAGCATTCTTCCGAAACCATCCAGAGCGGATTTGGCCGCAGAGACCTGGGTCAGGATGTCCACGCAGTAGCGTTCTTCCTCTACCATGGCCCGGATCCCGCGGATCTGTCCCTCAATCCGGTTCAGGCGGTGCATCAGGGCCTTCACCTCTTCCGGATCCCGGTGTTTGATGCGCTCTTCGCCCTCACATGCGCAGCATGATCTTTCTTCCATTTTCTCTATACTCCCATTTTTACATCAGATCTACCAGGTCAAACAGAGAGATTTGATTTGTTTTCGGCATATCTCCGAACAATCCCAGATTGGCCATGGTTTCCGCCACCGTTTTACTGGTTTTGGTCCGCTGGCAGAAGTCTTCAATGGAAAGGAATTTTCCTTTTTTTGCCTCCGCCGCCACGGCTTCGGCCGCCTTTTCTCCCATGCCGTCAATGCTCATAAAGCTGGGCATGATCTTTCCGTCCACGATGATGAAATCCTTCGCCTGACTGCGGTACAGATCGATGGGCAGGAATTCAAACCCTCTGGCATACATTTCTTCCACAATCCGCATGTCCCGCAGGGTTGCCTTCTCTTTTTCTGTCAGATTATCCTGGTTCCGCCGGTAATTTGCCAGATGTCCCTTCAGCACTTCCGGGCCCTGACACATCATCTCGTAGTTGAATCCGGTGGCTCGGATGGCAAAAAATGCGGCATAGTAGGCTAGCGGATAGAAAACTTTACAGTAGGCAATTCTCCAGGCCATCATAACATAGGCCGCTGCATGAGCCTTCGGGAACATGTACTTGATCTTCTGGCAGGATTCGATATACCATTCCGGTACATCGTGGGCCCGCATGTCTTTCTTCCAGTCCTCCCACTGAGGAACCTTTCCCTTGGCCACGGCGCCTTTACGGACTTTTTCCATGATATTAAAGGACTCACTCTTATCCACACCCTTACCGATCAGATAAATCATGATATCATCACGGGTGCAGATCGCCGTCTGAATGGTAGCCTTTCCGGAGAGAATCAGATCCTGGGCATTTCCCAGCCATACGTCGGTACCATGGGCCAGTCCTGCGATCCGGACCAGATCCGAGAAACAGGTCGGCTTTGCGTCAATCAACATCTGCATGGCGAAATCCGTGCCGAATTCCGGGACTCCCAGGGCTCCCAGCCGGGTGCCTCCGATATCTTCCGGGGTGATGCCCAGAGCGGAGGTGTTCTGAAACAGAGACATGACCTCCGGAGAATCCAGGGGGAATGTCTTGGCGTCTTTTCCGGTCAGATCCTCCAGACGCCGGATCATGGTAGGATCATCATGACCGAGAATATCGAGTTTCAGCAGATTATGATCGATGGAGTGATAATCAAAATGCGTGGTTACGGTCGCCGTCGTCATATCATTGGCCGGATGCTGAATCGGAGTGAAGGAGTAGATATTCTCTCCGTGGGGCATGACAATAATTCCCCCGGGATGCTGTCCCGTGGAGCGCCGTACGCCCACACAGCCGGCGGCGATCCGCTCGATCTCACAGCGTCGCTTGGCCTGCTGTTTTTCCTCATAGTATTTCATCACATAGCCGTAGGCCGTCTTATCCGCCAGGGAAGCGATGGTTCCGGCCCGGAAGGTATGGCCCTTTCCGAAGATCACTTCCGTATAGGCGTGGGCATGGCTCTGATATTCTCCGGAGAAGTTCAGATCGATATCCGGCTCTTTATCTCCTTTAAATCCAAGGAAGGTCTCGAAAGGAATGTCAAAGCCGTCTTTGTTCATCCTGGTTCCGCAGTGAGGACAGTATTTATCCGGCATATCGCAGCCGGCGCCCCCGGCAAAAGCTTTCACTTCCGGGGAATCAAAATCACTGTATTTACAGTTCGGACAAACATAATGGGGACTCAGAGGGTTGACTTCCGTGATACCGGACATCGTCGCCACAAAGGAAGATCCCACGGATCCCCGGGATCCCACCAGATAGCCGTCGTCGTTGGATTTTTTCACCAGCTTCTGGGCGATAATATACATAACCGCAAATCCGTTGGAGATAATGGAATGCAGCTCATGCTCCAGCCGCTCCTGCACGATGGGAGGAAGGGGATCGCCATAGATACTGTGAGCCTTCTGATAGCACATCTCCCTCAGATCGTGATCCGATCCCTCGATGACCGGCGGACACTTATCCGGCCGCACCGGTTTCAGCCGTTCACAGCAGTCGGCAATCTTCCCCGGATTGGTTATTACGATCTCCTTTGCCTTATCCGCTCCCAGATAAGCGAACTCCTCCAGCATCTCCTCCGTGGTATGCAGAAACAGCGGAGGCTGCAGATCGGCATCCTCAAATCCCATGCCCTTTTCCAGAATGCGCCGGTAGATCTCATCCTCCGGATTCAGGAAATGGACGTCGCAGGTCGCCACCACCGGCTTTCCGTACTGTTCTCCCAGATCCACGATCCGCCGGTTCAGATCCCGCAGGTCCTCCTCACTCTTCAGCCCATACTTGGGATTTCGCAGCATAAAGGCATTATTTCCGATGGGCTGGACTTCCAGGTAGTCGTAAAACCGTACCAGACGCTCCAGTTCTTCTTCCGGTGCATTCTTGTACACCGCCTGGAACAGCTCCCCGGCTTCACAGGCTGAACCGATGATCAGGCCTTCCCGGCATTCCGTCAGAAGGCTCTTGGGAATCCTGGGTCTGCGGTGAAAATAGGTCAGATGAGATTCGGAAACCAGCCGGTACAGATTCACCCGCCCGATCTCGTTCTTTGCCAGAAGAATCACATGGTAGGCCCGCTCCTTGCGGATCCTCTCCAGATCCCACTCTCCGCCCACCGTATCATCCACCAGATATCCTTCACAGCCGTACAGAATCTTGATATCCGATCCTTCGGCTGCATGCATGGCATCTACGAAGGACTGCACCACACCGTGATCGGTGATTGCAATCGCCTTGTGCCCCCAGCGGATGGCCTGTTTTACGATCGCCGAGGCCTCGGAGACTCCGTCCATGTCACTCATCTTCGTGTGACAGTGAAGTTCCACCCGCTTCTCCGGCGCATTATCCATCCGTTTGCCGCCGATTTTCGGCAATTTCTTGACACTTACTCCGGCATTGATGGCGACTTCTTTATCAAAACGGTCTTCCTCTGCCCGGCCCCGCACCCGCACATGTTGTCCGGGAGATACGAGATGGAGCACCGAATCCTTCATCTCCGGATCCGCAAAAATCTTGACGTTGATGGAATCCGTATGATCCGTCACGGAAAAAGTGATGATGGTCTTCCCGGAAGGAATCTCCCGGGTTTCCACCCGGAACACATCGCCTTCGATAATAACAAAGCCGATCTCCCCGTCGATGACAGAGATGGGAATCACTTCGCCCTCGAAGTCCCGTCCGTATCCCTCTTCGGGATCCAGAAGACGTCCCTTGGGCGGCCGCTTCCGGTATTCCTGAGCTCTGGCATTCTTCACGGCGGCCTGCCGGTGTTCTTCTCTGGCCGCCTCTGCCGCCTGGGTTACTTTTTCCACCAGCTGCCGTTCCATGCGGACCGCTTCCTCCACCTCGGAGGAATGAATCTTATGAGGGCCCTCCTCGGTGAGACGGCAGCGCACTTCTGCGTCAAAACCCATTCTCTGGCGGAAGATCTTTTCCAGGACACGACACAGTTCCGGGGCTCTGGCTTTGTTCAGCACCGTATCCCCGGCGGTAATCAGGATCGCCCGGTTATCCTCGACCCGCACTTTGGCATCCCGGAACATCTGGTAATCTCCCAGATGATATCCCTTCAGCTCCAGGAGAATACTGTCACGGTACTCTTCCAGCGCCTGCTCCAGGGTCATATCCCCCAGATGATAGGTCTCCACAATCTTGATCGTAATCTTTTTCCGCTCAAAAAACTGCTTTTTAATAGCAGCCTCCAGCAGATAGATATCCTTCTTGGGTATCAGCCGGGGACTGTCAATATAAATCCGCAGAGAAGAACGGTCATGCGGCATGACAAGCCGGGTGACCGTTATCTCATCTAATCTTTTCATAATATGTTCTGCCGTACGAAGATCCGGCAAAACATCCTTCATCGGCTTAGCTTCCATACCGTCACCTCTCGTTCCGGTTTGGCTTTTCCTCTCTGACGCATTTTTTTCAGGCCCCAGAGAGGGAATTTTTATTTTTCCCAATGATCCAGTTCGTATTTGAGAGCATCCAGCAGTTCCGCCTCCGGAACCTTGCGGAGGATCTCTCCCCTGCGGATCAGCAGTCCCTCTTTCTTTCCGCCGGCGATGCCCAGATCGGCTTCCTTCGCTTCGCCCGGGCCATTGACAACACATCCCATCACAGCTACCCGGATCGGCAGATCATAGCCGGCCACCATGGCTTCCACACGCTCGGCCAGAGGAATCAGGTCGATGTCCGTCCGCCCGCAGGTCGGGCAGGACACCACTTCCACGCCGCTTTTTCTCAGTCCCAGGGACTGGAGAATCTTCTTCGCGGCAACAATTTCCTGCACCGGATCACCGGTCAGCGAAACCCGGATCGTATCTCCGATTTCCCGGGAAAGGATGGCTCCCAGTCCTACGGAGGATTTGATGGTACCGGAAAAGACCGTACCGGACTCGGTGATACCCACATGCAGCGGATGGTCTGTTTTATCCGCGATCAGTTCATGGGCGCGGATACACATGGGAACCTGGGTCGACTTGATGCTGATCACCAGATTGTCATATCCCATATCTTCAATCAGAGCCACCTTGTCCAGGGCGCTCTCCACCAGTCCTTCCGCCGTCACTCCGCCATATTTTTCCAAGATTCCCTTCTCCAGGGATCCGCTGTTGACACCCACCCGGATCGGGATATTTCTCTCCCGGGCACAGTCCACCACGGCTCTTACCCGCTCCCGGCTTCCGATATTGCCGGGATTGATGCGGATCTTATCCGCCCCGTTTTCCATGGCTGCGATCGCCATGCGATAGTCAAAATGGATATCTGCCACCAGGGGAATATGAATCTGCTTTTTAATCTCCCGGAAGGCCTCTGCGGCCTCCAAGGTCGGAACCGTAGAACGGATGATCTCACATCCCGCCTCTTCCAGCGCCAGAATCTGCGCCACGGTGGCTTCTACATCTTCCGTCTTTGTATTGGTCATGGACTGGATACGGATCGGCTCGTCGCCCCCGATCCGCACGTCTCCGATGGACACTACCTTCGTTCTGCCAAACATATCATTATCTCCCTACCAGTTTCAGGATATCGTTAAACATGATAAATACCATCAGAACCATCAGCAGGGCAAATCCTGCCATATGCACCATACCTTCTTTGTCCTGGGGAAGAGGCTTTCTCCGTACCGCCTCGATCAGGAGGAAGAGCAGACGGCCTCCGTCCAGGGCCGGAATCGGGAGCAGGTTCAACACACCCAGGTTCGCACTCAGGAGAATCGCCATATTCAGCAGATAGGACACTACCGCCCCGATTCCCTGACTGCTGCTCTCATTCACTTCCGTGCTGATCTGAGACACAATGCCCACCGGTCCGGAGAGCTGATTGACTCCGACTTTCCCCGTCACCAGCATTCTCAGAGAGGCAAAGGTATAGCGGATCCAGAAGCAGACATCCTTGAATCCCCAGACCACGGCTCCCGGTACCGAAACCTTCTCTGAGGCATAGGAGGCTTCAAAGCCCAGAATATTCCCCTCGAAAAATACGGGTGTGATCGGGATCTGAAGGGTCTCCCCGGCTCTTTCCACCACGAGCTGCACCGGTGATCCATCCGGAGGGTTGTCCAGGAAATACTGCTGTACCTGGGCTCCGTTGGTGATGGCTGTGCCGTCGATCTCACGGATCACATCCCCCTTCATCAGGCCGGCTTCGGCGGCCGGTGTTCCCTCGGAGACGTCCGAGAGAACCGCTTCGTTCTCATCCGCCATGTAGCTGATGCCGAGACGGTAGGTCGTATAGTGAGGGTCATAGGTGACCGTCTGCGTCTCCCCGTTTCTGCGGAACGTCACCGTCACATCGCTTCCGTCCAGCGGACTTACCTGCTGGAACAGAGCGATCTCCCGGCCCACATGAATGGAGGTGTTATTGATCTTTGTGATCACATCCCCCTCCTGGATGCCGGCCTGGGCAGCCCCATAGCCTTCATATACCTTGTAGACCTCGGCGGGGTTGGCCCCGTTCATCAGAATGACGATCACAGAAAGAATAAAGGCACAGATCAGATTGAACATAGGCCCGCCGATGACCACGAGGATCCGGGAAAGCACGGGCTTATTGTTGAAGGCATTCTCTGCCGGATTCTCTTCATCTTCGCCGACCATGGCACAGGAACCGCCGAAGGGAATCAGTTTCAGTGAATAACGGGTTTCTCCCACTTCCTTGCTCAGGATCCGCGGTCCCATACCCACAGAAAACTCTTCCACTCCGATTCCGCATTTTCTCGCGAAGAAAAAATGCCCCAGCTCATGGGTGATAATCAGAAAACTGAATACCAGTATGGCAATTATGATACTAACCAATGTGAAATTCCCCCTGTCATATATGTTTTAGAGAATTCCCTGCCCATAACGGCGATTCAGGAATTCATAGGTCTCTTTTTCTGTCACCAGAATCTCTTCCACATCCGGATCCTTTTTCACCGAATGCTGCTCCATGGCAGCCTGGATCGACTCGGCAATCGTAAGATATCCAATCTTCCTCTGCAGGAACTGCGCCACGGCCCACTCATTCGCCGCGTTATAAACGGTCGGCATGGAACCGCCGCAGCAAAAAGCGTCGAAGGCCAGGGCCAGCCCGGGGAAGTTCTGAAGATCCGGTTTTTCAAAATGAATTTCCGTGAGGTCATAGAAATCCAGACGTTTTCCCGGCAGATATTTTCTCTCGGGATAATACAATGCATATTGAATCGGCAGCTTCATATCCGGTGTCCCCAGCTGGGCCATCACCGCGCCGTCTTCAAATTCTACCATGGAATGGATAATGCTCTGGGGCTGAACCACCACCTGGATCTGATCCGGCTTCACTCCGAAGAGCCAGCAGGCCTCCATCACCTCCAGCCCCTTGTTAACCATCGTGGAGGAGTCAATGGTGATCTTGGCTCCCATGGACCAGTTAGGATGCTTCAGTGCATCTTCGGGCCGGATATTTACCAGCTCTTCTTTCTTCTTTCCGCGGAAAGGTCCGCCGGAGGCGGTAAGAAGGATCTTTGCAATGGAATTTCCCTGATTTCCCTGCAGGCACTGGAAAATAGCGCTGTGCTCACTGTCCACCGGGAGCAGTCTTGCGCCGCATTCCTTTGCCAGCGGAAGGATGATATGCCCTGCGGTTACCAGGGTTTCTTTATTTGCCAGAGCGATATCCTTTCCTGCCTTCATCGCCGCGATGGTGGGCTGTATGCCTACCATGCCCACAACGGCGGAGAGAAGGATATCGGCATCCGAGGAAGCCGCGGTCTCGATCAGACCTTCCATGCCGCTCACGATTCTCACCGGCAGATCAGCCACCTTTACTGCCAGTTCTCTGGCGGCTTCTTCCTTAAATACACATACCAGTTCCGGGGCGAATTCCCGGATCTGACTTTCCAGCAGGTCGATCCGTGACCCGGCCGCCAGGGCCTTCACCACAAGCTCCGGATGATTGCGGCAGATTTCCAGAGTCTGCATACCGATGGATCCGGTGGATCCTAAAATTGCCAGTTTTTTCATATTTCAATCCTTTTTACGACACCTGCTGCAGAAGCAGAATCAGATAATATACCAACGGAGCTGTGATAATAACGCTGTCAAAGCGGTCCAGAATCCCGCCATGGCCCGGGATCAGAGTGCCATAATCCTTGATGTCATAATAACGTTTGATGGCAGAGGCAGCCAGATCTCCTACCATGGAAATCGCTCCTCCCACGGCTCCGATCAGTGCCAGGGAAATCATCGGATTTCTGAAAATCGTCAGGTAGCCGCGGAAGATCAGCGCGTAGATCAGCCCAATCAGTGCGGCTCCCAGAATTCCGCCGATGGCTCCTTCCACAGACTTCTTCGGGCTCAGTACCGGTGCCATCTTGTGCTTTCCGAAGAGCATACCGGCACAGTAGGCGCAGGTGTCACATCCCCAGGAACTGATGAATACCAGCCAGACCAGATGGACTCCGTTTTCCAGATTCCGGATCTGGTACATATAGGAAATCATGACAGCGACATAAAAGATACCAAAAAAGGCCATCATCACCTGAGGGGCGGTGTATCTGGGATAAGAAAAAACATAGACCGCCAAAAGAACCAGCAGGTACGCCACCAGCGTCAGCATCAGCCATTCGGTGTGTCCCAGATAGATCAGGCTGAAATATACTCCTGCGGCCAAATAGCTGACGATCGCCGGCATCTGCCGGTCAAACTGCAGAATTCTGTATAATTCCGACATTCCTATCAGCGATATGGCCAGCGTACCGGCAAACATCACCGGTCCCCCCAGCACCAGCATGACAATAGCCACGGCCATCAGGATAATGCCGCTGCGCAAACGTACCCAAAACATCTCTTTATCTTCCTCCGAATCTCCGGTTTCTCTGATTATAGGCGTCTATGGCTTCCAGAAGATGTTCCTTGTGGAAATCCGGCCAGTATACATCCGTAAAATACAGTTCCGCGTAGGCCAGCTGCCAGAGCAGATAGTTCGACAGTCTCTGCTCCCCGCTCGTCCGGATCATCAGGTCCGGATCCGGCATTCCCGCGGTGTCCAGATACGAAGAAATCGTATCCTCACTCACCTGCTCCGGGTCCAGAATTCCGGCAGCCGCATCCTTTGCCATCTTCCTCATTCCCCGGGTGATCTCATCCCGGCTGCCATAGTTCAGCGCCAGCACGAAGGTCATGCCGGTATTGCCGCCCGTAACCTCTTCCAGCATATTCAGTCCGTCGATCAGATCCGCATCAAACCGGCTGCGGTCACCGATGCTGACGACCCGGACATTGTTGGCCATGGCGACCTCTTTCAGGCGGCCGATATAATAGCGGAAAAGCTGCATCAGAGCGCCCACTTCCTCCGCCGATCTCTTCCAGTTTTCCGTAGAAAAGCCATAGATGGTAAAATACTCTATGCCCAGCCGTGCCGCATCTTCTACGATCTGTTCCAGATTTTCACATCCGGCTTTGTGGCCCAGTTTTCTGGGCAGATGATGTGCTTTGGCCCAGCGGCCGTTTCCATCCAGAATCACGGCTACGTGCCGCGGAATATTCCGTTGTTCTTCCATCTTTTCCCTCCGGTTCAAGAACAAGAGGGCAGGTCATTTCCCGCCCTCTGTAATTTCTTTATGTATCGATTAAACGGTCATGATTTCTTTTGTCTTTTCCTCGGTTACCTTATCCACCTTCTGGCTGAATTTGTCCGTCAGTTTCTGGATATCATTGACAGCCGCCTTGGAATCATCCTCTGTAAATTCACCGCTCTTCTCGCCCTTCTTGATCTTGTCATTCGCATCCCGGCGGATATTCCGGAGAGCTACCTTGGCAGCTTCTCCTTTCTTCTTCACATCCTTCGCCAGGTCTTTACGGCGCTCCTCGGTCAGTTCCGGGAATACCAGACGGATCACAGAGCCGTCATTGTTCGGATGAATGCCCAGTTCGGAGGTATTGATCGCCTTCTCGATGGCTTTGATCATAGAGCGGTCCCAGGGCTGGATCTGCAGAATCCGTGCCTCCGGTACGGAAATATTGGAAACCTGGGGAATCGGAGTCGGGGATCCGTAATAATCCACCATAATCCGGGAGAGAACCGCCGG
>CAMOYN010000007.1 GCA_946630035.1 uncultured Lachnospiraceae bacterium | reverse complement strand
GTGGTCTCCCATGACCGGTATTTCCTGAATCAGACCACCCAGTCACTGCTGATTTTCCGGAAAGACGGCAGGATGCCCCAGTACTATCCCTTCGGATACAGTCATTACCGGGAGCGGATGGCGAGAAACCAGGGAAAGGACAGTCCAGGCCGGGAACTCGCCGAGCAGGCCATGATCGCCGGGCTCCGGGCCGTTCCCCGGGGATCTTCTCTGACCGGAGGCCACATTTCAGAAGAGTCTATCTACCGGGACTGGCGCTTTCAGGGACTCCTCGAGGAACTGGAAGAAGCCAGGAAGGGAATGGAAGAGTGGGAAAAATCCCTGTGGACAGAAGCCTGGTATGAAGAACCCGGGGAAAGGGAGAAAGCAACCCGGCAGGAAGAGAAGGCAAGAGAAAAATGGACCAAAGCCTGCCTGAACTGGTACGATACCTGGCTGGAATGGAACGAAACCGAGGGATAAGGGTTGACAAAAGCAGTTGTTCCCATCTAAAATATGAGGATACCAGGCATTTTGAGGATTGCGGGAGTGCGCAGCACGGAGCAATCCGTGGTATCCGTATAGTCAGAGATCCTGCAGCCCATGCCTGCATGGGGCTGCATGACAGGGAACAGGTTTTACAGGTTATAAATCGTGACAGGAAGGACGGAGAATCTTATGAATTCCAGAAAAATCAGATTATTCGGGTCATTACTGGCATGGGCTCTGCTGACCATCGCATGCTTTGCCGGAACGGCCTCCGCCTCCATGAAACCGGACTACAATGATCCGGATTATTATCGTTATCTGGCGAGGGAGTCGCAGAAGACCCCGAAGGTAGCTGCCCCCCGTTTCTCGGATGGCGTGGCGAATAAATATACGGGGCTGATCTATGAGCACTCGGATGTTTATAAGAACCATAAGATCATCTATGGCATCGATGTCTCTAAATGGCAGGGGCAGATTGACTGGAAAAAGGTAAAGGCCGACGGGATTGATTTTGCGATTATCCGGATCGGCTACAGCACTCTGGCGGACGGATCTTCCGTGAAGGATCCCTACTGTGACTATAATATAAAAGAAGCAAAGGCGGCCGGGCTGAAGGTGGGAGTGTATTACTATGCTCAGTCCATCAACCGGGAAGAGGTGAAGCGGGAAGCCCAGTATGTGCTGGACAACCTCAAAGGGGAAAAACTGGATTTTCCTGTGGTGTTCGACAGTGAGAAACCTCAGGGAGGGCGTCTGCGGGATGCCAACATTGATATGGACACCTACACCGGATTTGCCGAATATTTCTGTCAGCTGATCCGGGCCGGCGGCTATACTCCCATGGTGTATTCCAGTTTTAACGGACTGCATAATAACTATGACGGAGCCCGCCTGGAAAAGAAGGAGAAGATCTGGCTGGCACGTTATAATACGGCAACGTATTATGAAGGAAAATACGATATCTGGCAGTATTCTTCCAGTGGTGTCGTAAACGGCATCAGTGCCAGGACGGATATGAATTTCTACTATGCTCCCAGCGGCGATGACTCTTACGAAGAAGAGGAAACCGGGCTGGGCCAGGTGGAGAGAGTAAAAGTAAAGAGAAAATCGGCGTCTTCGATGGAAATCTCCTTCACCAGTGTGAAAGGAGCCGCCCGATACGAAGTCTGGAAAGCCACCGCCTATGATGGAATTTATAAAAAAATTGCAGACCAGGCTACCCGGATCTATCTGGACACAGGGCTGAATACCGGCCAGGAATATTATTACAAAGTGAGAGCCGTGGCAGACAAGGAGGGTGAGCTGGAAGCCGGTAATTTCTCGGACATCGTCTATAACTATACGAAGTTTGCAGGAAAAGTCCAGGTAACTCTGAAACAGTCGGCGAACCTCAGATCCATGGCGGGAACGAATCATACGGTACGTAAACTGCTTCCGGCCGGAACTGTGTGTACGGTGCGGGCTCTTACCCGGAATTCGGAAAACGTCATCTGGTATCGGGTGGATGCCACCTATAATTCCACTTTGTACACCGGTTATGTCTCTTCCAAAGTATCGACTCTGGTGATGAAACCTGTGAGCGGAATTCAGGCAGCCCGGTCCACCGCCAAGACGATCACCCTTGCCTGGACGCCTCAGGAAGCGGTCACGGGATATCAGGTCTATGTATCGGCGTCCTGGGACGGCGTCTATCACAAGGCCGGAGTGATCTCCGGAGGCGTATCGCGGTTCCGTCATATCAACCGGAAAGAATATTGTCAGTATTATTATAAAATCCGTGCCTTTTCCCGCTCCAACGGAGAATACACCTTCGGTGCGTTCTCCCAGCCGGCGGTGCTGAGCACAAAGCCGATGAAACTGAATGTCCGCACGAAGATTACCACCGACCTCCGGGAAAATCCCGGAGCCAGCGGAAGAGTGCTTCAGAAGGTACCGGCCGGAGAAGTCATGACGGCGGATACCCGGGCCAAGGACAAGACCGGAAAATGGTGGTATCACGTGACCTATGGCGGAGATGAACAGAATATCGAAGGCTATATTCTGGCAAAATATGTGAGAAAAAACCAGTAATCGGCGATTCACATCATCATAAAACGATTCTCAGGAGATATCTGTGATTTATCTGGATAATGCAGCTACCACCAGGGTATTGCCGGAGGTATTTGAAGCGATGCGACCCTGGTTCTGTGATTGTTATGCGAACCCCTCCGGTATCTACCGTTTTGCCTCGGAGGCAAAAGCCGCAGTGGAAAATGCCCGCCGTCAGGTAGCCCGGGTTCTGGGGGTCAGTGAACGGGAGATCTATTTTACGGGGGGCGGCAGTGAGTCCGATAACTGGGCTCTGAAGGCGGCGGCCGAAGCCAGCCGCTCCAAAGGGAATCATATCATCACGACCCGGATCGAGCATCACGCCATACTGCACACCTGTCAGTGGCTGGAAAAGCAGGGATGGGATGTGACCTATCTGGAGGTGGACGGAGCCGGCCGGGTGGATCCGGCGGCGGTCCGGGACGCCATTCGTCCGGACACGATTCTAATTTCCGTCATGACGGCCAATAATGAGATAGGAACCATTGAGCCCATTGGGGAGATCGGAGAGATTGCCAGAAGCCGGGGAATCCTCTTTCATACCGATGCGGTTCAGGCCTTCGGACACATTCCGATTCCCGTGCAGGAGTGGAAGGTGGATATGCTCAGCGCCAGCGGGCACAAGTTTCACGGCCCCAAAGGGGCAGGCTTCCTGTATGTCCGCAAGGGAATCCCGCTGCCGCCCCTGATCCACGGGGGCAGCCAGGAGAGAAACCGGCGGGCCGGCACCACCAATGTGCCGGGAATTGTGGGGATGGGGAAGGCTGCCGAGATCTGCCTGGATCATATGGAAGAATGGAAAAAGAAGCAGGAAGAACTCAGAGACTATATGATACAGCGTATCAAAGAAGAGATTCCCTGCTGTGAACTGAACGGGGAGAAGGAAAGACGCCTGCCGAATAATATCAATATGTCTTTCCGTTTTGTGGAAGGAGAGTCTCTGCTGATTATGCTGGATTCCCGGGGCGTAGCCGCTTCCGCCGGTTCAGCCTGTACCTCCGGCTCCCTGGATCCGTCCCATGTGCTCCTGGCCATCGGATGTTCCCATGAGAGAGCCCAGAGCTCCCTTCGCATGACTTTGTCGGAAGAAACCACCCGTGACGAGGCAGAGGAGACCATCCGAATTCTGAAAGAAAGCGTAGAACGTCTTCGCAGTATGTCACCGCTATATAATAAATATATGGAAAAAACAAACTGAGAGGTTGTGGTCAGATTCTCTTTTTAAAGATATAATTGAGTGGGGAGAGAAGAAAGGGAGTCTGTTTATGACACAAGGAATGAAATTATATTGCCTGAGAAACCGGCTGGATCTGTCTGCCATGCAGGTGGCCTCCATTGTGGGGATCGACCGCAGCACCCTGTACCGGTATGAGAGGGATGAGGTACCCTGCCGTAATCCGGATGTGCTCAGGCGGCTGTCCCGCCTCTATCAGGTGACGGAACGTTATCTGGAAGAAGGGGAAGAGATTCCCGGGGGAGAATCCCTGAAACCCCTTCCGGAGAATGAAATACTGCATCTCTACCGGGAAGCAGACCTGCGGAACCAGATCCGTGTGAGCGGAATTCTCCGCGATCAGCACGGGAAATCGAACGAGGCTGAGAAAAATCACTTGAACCATTCGTAGCCGTATGATAATATTGTGGAAGCGCAAAGCACGGAACCATCCGCAGACAGTGAATAAAATACAGCGGATTATCCGGGTGCGGAATCATCCGTAAACATCCTAAGGGGGAAATACCAATGAAAAGTATCGTTCTTTCCGTACTGGTTGAGAACTCATCCGGTGTTCTGAGCCGTATTGCCGGCCTGTTCAGCCGCCGTGGTTATAACATCGACAGTATCACGGCAGGTATTACCCGGAATCCGGATTTTACGAGAATTACCATTGTAACCAGCGGAGAGGATGAGGTTCTGGAGCAGATCCGCAAACAGGTTGCGAAACTGGTGGATATAGTAGAAGTCGAGGAACTTCCGGCGGAATCTTCCGTGGTGAGAGAACTGCTTCTGCTGAAAGTGGCGGCAGATGCCGGACTGCGTCCCCAGGTGATTGCCATTGCAGATATATTCAAAGCAAAGATCGTGGACGTTACGGATTCTTCGATGATGCTGGAACTGACCGGCGATCAGCCGAAGCTGGAATCCTTCCTTCATCTGATGGATGATTTCCATGTGCTGCAGATCGCACGGACCGGGATCACGGCCCTGCCCAGAGGGGCGGAGAAGACCGATATCTGATCCGGATGTATCGTTACCTATCCTAAGAGGGGTAAATATATAAAAACAAGAATTGTTTGGAGGGATTTACTATGGCTAAGATTTTTTACCAGGAAGACTGCAATCTTTCGCTTCTTGACGGCAAGACGATTGCTATCATCGGATACGGCAGCCAGGGACACGCCCATGCACTGAATCTGAAAGAGTCCGGATGTAAGGTAGTGGTAGGTCTGTACGAAGGTTCCAAATCCTGGGCGAAAGCAGAGAAGCAGGGCCTGGAAGTTTATACTGCCGCAGAAGCTGCCAAGATGGCAGACATCATCATGATCCTGATCAATGATGAGCTGCAGGCAAAACTGTACAAAGAGAGCATCGAGCCGAATCTGGAAGAAGGTAATATGCTGATGTTCGCTCACGGCTTCAACATCCATTTCGGCTGCATCAAGCCTCCGGCCAACGTTGACGTTGCTATGATCGCTCCTAAGGCTCCCGGACACACCGTCCGCAGCGAGTATCAGGCCGGCAAGGGAACTCCCTGTCTGGTAGCGGTAGAGCAGGACTATACCGGAAAAGCTCTGGATATGGCTCTGGCTTATGGCCTTGGCATCGGCGGCGCCCGCGCCGGCGTCCTGGAGACCACCTTCCGCACCGAGACCGAGACCGATCTGTTCGGTGAGCAGGCCGTTCTTTGCGGCGGTGTCTGCGCTCTGATGCAGGCTGGTTTTGAGACTCTGGTAGAAGCCGGTTATGATCCCCGTAACGCATATTTCGAGTGCGTACATGAGATGAAGCTGATCGTAGACCTGATCTATCAGTCCGGTTTTGCCGGCATGAGATATTCCATCTCCAATACCGCTGAGTACGGCGATTACATCACCGGACCGAAGCTGGTAACCGAGGAGACCAAGAAGACCATGAAGAAGATCCTGGCCGACATCCAGGATGGTACCTTCGCGAAAGAATTCCTGCTGGATATGTCCGAAGCCGGCGGCCAGGTACACTTCAAGGCCATGAGAAAACGCGCTTCCGAGCATATGTCTGAGAAGATCGGTAAAGAGATCCGTGCTCTGTACAGCTGGAACGAAGAAGGCAAACTGATCGATAACTGATCGATAACAGATCAATAAGGATCGATAACGGATCCAATGGTTGAAAGGGGTCAAATGTGCTTTGACCCTTTTCTTATCTCACAGGGAAATTGACAATGAAAGAAATAACTTATATGAGCACGAGGGATGATTCCCTGCGTGTGAAGGCCAGCCAGGCGATCCTGGAAGGCCTGTCCAAAGACGGAGGACTCTTTGTACCTTCGGAGATTCCCACTCTGGACCGTTCGATGGACGAACTCTCCGGAATGACGTATCAGCAGATTGCCTACGAGGTGATGAAGCTCTTCTTTACCGATTTTTCTGAGGAAGAGCTGAAACTCTGCATCGAGCGGGCTTATGACAGCAAGTTCGATACCAAAGAGATCGCGCCTCTGGTAAAAAAAGGAGATGCCTGGTTCCTGGAACTGTTCCACGGAGCGACCATTGCCTTTAAGGATATGGCGCTGTCCATTCTCCCCCATCTGATGATCACTTCCGCCCGGAAGAATGGCATCACCAATGAGATTGTGATTCTGACAGCTACCTCCGGGGACACCGGCAAAGCGGCTCTGGCAGGATTTGACAGTGTCGAAGGCACCCGCATCGTGGTATTCTATCCCAAAGATGGTGTCAGCCCCATCCAGAAAAAACAGATGGTGACTCAGCGCGGTGCCAACACCAAGGTGGTGGGAATTCACGGAAACTTCGATGACGCCCAGACCGGGGTCAAGGAGATCTTCAATGACCGCGCGCTGGAAGCCGAGCTGGACCAGGCCGGATTCCAGTTCTCCTCTGCCAACTCCATCAATATCGGCCGGCTGGTACCTCAGGTGGCTTATTACGTGTACTCCTATGCGACTCTGCTGGCAAGGGGAGAGATCCGTTCCGGAGATCCCATCAATGTGGTGGTACCCACGGGGAATTTCGGAAATATTCTGGCAGCTTTTTATGCAAAACAGATGGGAACCCCCATCCGCAAACTGATCTGTGCTTCCAACGAGAACAAGGTTCTGTTTGATTTCTTCCGCACCGGTGTCTATGACCGGAACCGGGAGTTTATCCTGACCAGCTCTCCTTCCATGGATATCCTGATCTCCAGTAATCTGGAACGTCTGATTTACCTGGCGACCGGTCAGAATGCTGCCGAAAACCGGAAACTCATGGAAGATCTCAGAACCACCGGACGCTACGTACTGCCGGAGGAGATGCGCGGAGCTTTTGCCGATTTCTGCGGATATTACACCGATGAAGAAGGTACGGCAGAGATGATCCGGGATCTGTACCGCGAAACCGGTTACATCATCGATCCCCACACGGCGGTGGCTGCTCATGTGTACCGTCAGTATCGGGAAGAGACCGGAGATGTTACCCCTACGGTGATTGCCTCCACCGCCAGTCCCTACAAATTTACCCGCAGCGTCATGTCAGCCATCGATCCGAAGTATGCCTCCGAGGAGGACTTCGCACTGATCGATCAGCTGCATGAGATCAGTGGCGTACCGATCCCTCAGGCCATCGAAGATATCCGCTCGGCCGAGATCCGTCACAAGGATGTCTGCGAAAAAGAAGAGATGGTGGATGTGATCAAGGCATTCTTACAAAATAAACAACGCAGGTAAAAAGGGAGCGCAGGGATCTGCGCTCCTTTTTGCCTGAAAAATGTTCATAGGTATATTCTAAAGGAATCTTAATAAACCGCGGGTTGAAAAAAAGGGGCACACAAGTTATAATGAACGATAAGCACCGTGAAAATCTGCCGTTCTTCGGCCTGCGGTGTGAAGGACTTGCAGACAAGTCCGGATGGAAAAGGAGGGAGCATATGGAAAGACGATTCCGGCGGGTGCTGCCGCTGGTTCTGGCATGGGCGGCCGCAGGGGTGCTGTTCTTCATGGCTGGATCAGTGCAGGCTGCCGCCAAGAAGGAACTGAAAAAGGAAAACGGGGCATATCATTTCTATATCGACGGAGAGATGCAGAAGGATACCTGGATCACCTATAAGGGTCGCAGGTATTACTTCAAATCCAATGGTGACGCTGCCATCGGAAGCTTCGCTGTGAAGAAGGTTTATTATATCTTTGACGGCAAGGGCCGTCTGATCACACCGGAGAAAAAGACGGTGGTGACCATAAAGAAGGTTAAGTATCAGGTGAAAAAAGGCGGCAAGGCCGCTCCGGGCTGGGATGCCGACAAGAAGTGGTATTTCACGAAAAGCGGACGCCAGCTGACCAAGGGCTGGACCGCGGACGGAAAGTACTACATGGACAAGAAGGGTGAGAAGACAGTCGGCATCGCCGTCATCATGACGAATAACGGTGTCTTTGATGAGGGCATGTTCTACTATTTCAACAAAACCGGAAAGCTGAATGCGTCCAGAACAAAACAGCTGCAGATGGTTTCGGTCTATGAAATTGAGATGACGGGTCTTTATAAGCTCATCGGCAAGCCTCTGAAGGCGAAGTATTACGGGAATGCCTGCTATGCAGGCCCGAAGGGGGATGAACCCGGGGGCATGGATGGTATACTCACCTACAAGACCTTCACGGTAGATACCTACCGCACGAAGGATAAGAAGAGAGAATATTTCCTGGGGGCGTCTCCCAGGTAAGAGAAACCCGGCAGAAACGCCGTGACGTTCTTGATGCCGGAGAAAATACTATATCCAAATGATAAGGGAGGTACTATTAATATGAAGAAATACTGGATGAAATCCTGTCTGGCGGCCGCCGTTCTGTGCACCGCCCTGCTGTCCGGCACCGGAGAGGCCAGAGCAGCCGCACCCTACGCCGCAAACAAGACCGTATCCAAGAAAGTAGTCAAAGAGCTGAAAAAGAAGGTGACTGCGATTGTAAAGGCAGAGGTTGACACTAAGGACAGCAAGAAGACCAAACTGAAAAAGCTGTTCAAATATGTGGTCTATACCAAGAAAGACAAAACCGGCAAGACCGTAAAAGAGAACTACGGATATCAGTCAAATTATACCTATTCTGTGGATAAGGAAACCAAAGGCTTTGAGAAGAAGTATGCACTGGATATGATCAAACAGAAGAAGGGAAGCTGCTTTGAGTTCGCGGCCCTCTATGCCTTCCTGGCCAAGACGGCCACCGGCTATCCGGTTCGTATGGCCGTGGGTACGACCAATGGGTTCGGCAATGAAGGACAGCGCCATTCCTGGACCGAGGTGAAGATCGGAAAAACCTGGTATATCTGCGATACAAATCTTCAGAAGTACGGTGGAAAACCGGCTCTTACCTACTATCTGAAATCCCGTGCCAAGATGAAGAAGACCTATGAAAACTTCCGGGGAGAAGATAACGAAGGTGTTTTCTACATTGATATCGCTTACTAATAAAGGACATTTATGGTATTCAGTTCATTAATATTTATCAGTATATTCCTGCCGGCAGTTTTTATTGGCTGCCGGTTGTTGCCGTCTGTCGGCCTGCAAAATGGCTTCCTGCTGATTGCCAGCCTGATCTTTTACGGGTATGGGGAGCCGGTTTACGTATTCCTGATGATCGCCACCGCAGCGCTGGATTATCTGTGGGCCCTGGGCATGGAGAAGTACCCGGAACACAGGAAACTCCTGGG
The DNA here is from genome assembly GCA_946630035.1 of uncultured Lachnospiraceae bacterium. GTDB lineage: Bacteria > Bacillota > Clostridia > Lachnospirales > Lachnospiraceae > UBA3305. The sequence continues at coordinate 17,446 of CAMOYN010000007.1, read as the reverse complement.
GATCCTGGCAGTCATTCAGAATCTGGGAGTACTGGCGGTCTTTAAATATGCGGGATTCCTGGCCGACCTCTGGAATGATGTGACCGGTATGGGGATTCCCGTCCCTGTGATCGCCCTGCCCATCGGTATTTCCTTCTTTACCTTCCAGGCGATGTCCTATGTCCTGGATGTGTACCGGCAGGAGACACCGGCGCAGAAGAGTTTCTTCCGGCTCCTGCTCTATATCTCCTTCTTCCCCCAGCTGATTGCAGGACCGATCGTGAAATATCACGACATTGAGGTGGAGCTGGAGAACCGTCAGATGACGCCGGAAGGGATCGCCACCGGGATCCGCCGTTTTATCTGTGGCCTGGGGAAAAAGGTACTGATCGCCAATACCATGGGAGCGGTGGCGGATACACTTTATGCCGCGCCGGCCACGCAGGTCAACGCCTTTGTCGCCTGGGCCGGAGCCCTGGCCTATCTGCTGCAGATTTATTATGATTTCAGCGGCTACAGTGATATGGCGATCGGTCTGGGCTGGATGTTCGGGTTCCATTTTAAAGAGAATTTCAATTACCCTTATATTGCTTCCTCAGTGAAGGATTTCTGGAAGAGATGGCATATTTCCCTGTCCGGATGGTTCCGGGAATACCTGTATTTTCCTCTGGGAGGTAACCGGAAGGGGAGAGGAAGAACCGTCATCAACAAATTTATCGTATTTGCCTGTACCGGTATCTGGCACGGAGCCAACCTCACCTTCCTCTTCTGGGGACTGTATCACGGCTTCTTCCTGATGCTGGAAGAGATCTGCCCGGCCATTTCCCGCCGGGGAGGAAAGATTCGCAGTCTGCTTCAGCATATCTATACGATTCTGGTGGTGACCATCGGATTTGTTTTCTTCCGCACGGATACCATGGCCCAGGGGTGGCTGTGGGTGAAAAACATGTTCAGCGGATTCCGGATGGATCCGGCCGCCATGCGCCTGTTTCTCTCGGTGCTGACACCGCTGAATCTGACCGTTTTTGTCGCGGGTGCTCTGCTGGCGGCTCCCTGGGTTCCGAGATACCGGCAGGTTTCCTGGCTGGAACGTCTGTCCTGGATCGTGACTCCCTGCATCCTGATTCTCTGTGTGATGAGTCTGGCGGGCGGCACCTACAACCCGTTTATTTACTTTAGATTTTAGGAGGCAGATATGGGAAAAAAAGGATGGTTCAGAATCTACGGGATCCTGTTTCTTATGATCTGTCTGCTGCCATCGGCCGGTATGATCCTGGGAGGAGGAGAGACGCAGTCCCTGGAAAACCGGGAACTGGCGGAGGCTCCGAAACTCCGGACGGAAGACGGTGGATGGAATGAAGCTTTTCTTACCGATGCTGGCACCTGGTTTGAGGATCATTTCGCTTTTCGGAGCCAATGGGTGACTCTCTATTCCAAGGTGCTGCGGGATGTTTTTCATGTCTCTGCCCAGGACAGTGTGATTGTGGGAGAGGATGGCTGGCTGTATTACAGAGACTCTCTCGAGGACTACCAGGGATCGGAACTCCTTGGGGAACGGCAGCTGTTCAATATTGCCCACACGCTGCGGCTGATGCAGGATTATACCCTGGAAAACGGCTCCGATTTTGTCTTTACGGTGGCGCCAAACAAAAATACGCTCTACGGAGAGCATATGCCCTACTATTACCAGAGGTTTCGTACCGACGAACACAACCGGGAAAACCTGTGGAAATGGCTGGAAAAAGAAGAGGTAAATTCCATTGATTTAAAATCTGTACTTGATTCTGAAGAAGAAGTGTTGTACCATAAGAGTGATTCGCACTGGGACAACCGGGGGGCGGCACTGGCTGCCGACGAGATTCTTACCTGGCTGGAGCTCCCTCACCGGGATTACCGGGGGGAAGAACCGGAGGTCAGGAAGGACTTTGAAGGGGATCTGGCGAAGATGCTGACACCGGCAGATGTGACGCCGGAGGAAGAGTATTATTATGACCCGGAGCCGGCTTTCACCTATGTGACGGAGGTGGAAAGCAACTTCGATCCTTCCATCGAGACCACCGGGGAAGGAGAAGGAGGCAACCTGGTGATGTACCGGGATTCCTTTGGAAATGCGATCCTGCCTTTTATGGCGGAGGCTTTTTCCACTGCCTACTTTTCCCGGGGGGTACCTTATTACATGGATGATCTTCTGGCCTATGACGCGGATGCTCTGGTGATTGAAAAAGCAGAGCGGTTTATTCCGGAGCTGGCCTCGAATCCGCCCATGATGGTGGCACCGGAGGCAGAGACGGAGGCGGAGTTTTCTGAGGAGATCGAGGATCTCGTGGTGGATGAAGAGAATGTATATCTGACGGTCTCCGGACGGGTGCCGGAGGAGCAGCTGACGACGGAGTCCAGAATCTACATCCGGGTGAACGGAGAAGAGATATTCGAAGCCTTCCCCTACACGGACATGGAAGGAAACGAGTGTTTTCAGGTGGCTCTGCCGGATGAGGTATGGACCGGGGACGACACTTTTGAAATTGCCGTATCAGATCTATAGGATCTGCCGGTGAGTTATAAATTAAAGAGCTATAAAAATTAAAATACATTATGCGAGGAGTATTGAGGATGAACGGTAACAGGAAAGTTGTTTTTTTGGCAGCGGCATTGGCGACGGTATTTTCAATGAGCCTTACAGGCTGTGACATGATCGGCGGCAAGAAGACGGTGGCAGTAACAACCGCAGAAGAGACCACAGTACCGGTAACGACTCTGGAGGAAACAACAGAGCCTGAAACAGAGGCTCCCACAACAGAAGAAGAAACCCCTGCGGTGGAGTCCGCAGAGACAGCAGAACCGGAAGTTCTTTTGATGTATACTACTTCCAAACTGAATCTCAGAGCAGAGCCGAATACAGATGCAGAGATTCTGACCGTAATTCCGCTGGCAGCCGAGATCGAAGTGCTTGAAGAGGGAACGGAATGGCATAAGGTTTCTTATGAAGGGAAAGAAGGCTTTGTATCGGCGGAGTATGTGACGAAGGATCCCAGCGAGGCTGGCGCTACCGCTCCCGCGCAGACGAAGAAGCAGGCTGAGACCACAAAGAAAGCTTCGGAGTCCACCACGGCAAGAGAAGAGACAAAGAAAGAAACCCAGAAGGAGACCGAGGCAACAAAGCAGGAGACCGAAGCATCCAAACCGGAGTCCGAACCGGCCGAGGAGCCTACCGAGAAGTCGGATGACGGCGGCAATGAGACCGAAGCTCCGAAGCAGGAAACCGAAGCTCTGAAGGAAACCGATCCGCCGAAGCAGGAGACCGAAGCGCCTACGAAGAAAGAACGGAAAGAAGTCAGCCGCAAGAAATATGACGACAGCGATGGCAGTGGTCATGGCTACTGGGAGATCAATTACGACGACGGAACAACCGAAATCATTGAGTACTAATGATGCATCAAGTAGAAACTTGCGCCTTTTTATGATGCGCAAGTTTCTCTGATTTGGAGGTGTAAACATGAAATTCAGAAAAACCATGCTTCTGCTGACACTGGCACTTCTTATGTTTTGGCCTCAGCGCGCCCTGGCAGCCAAAAAGAAGAACACCTGGGTGGAAAAGAACCAGAATGTGTATTATCTCAACAGCGAGGGCAAGAAAGCCAAAGGCATTACAAAGATCGGAAGAAAGACCTTCTACTTTGACGGCCATGGAATCCAGAGGACCGGCTGGCAGAAGATCAACGGGAACTATTATTTCTTCCGGGTTCAGAACGGCAAGAAGGGATATATGTTCTTCTCCCGTACCGTCAACGGTGTTGAGCTTACTGCCAGCGGAAAAGCGAAACTGACTACTTACAGCCGGAAAAAACTGGACGTTCTGGTCAAAGCCAACAAGATCCTTGAGAGCGCAACCAAGCCTCTGGATACGAAAGAGCAGAAGCTGAGAGCTCTCTTTGAATACACCATCAAGGTTTTCCGTTATAAGGGATCTCCGAAATTCTACAAAACCACCTACTGGGAGTGCGACTATGCACTGGACATGTTTGATGGCGGCCACGGCAACTGCTATGCCTATGGCGCAGCCTTCGCCTTCCTGGGCAATGCGGTAGGATTTACCTCCTCCGCCATCTCCAGCGGCGGCCACGGCTGGGCCGAAGTGAGAGGCAACGTATTCGATCCCTCCTGGGAGATCACGGATAAGAAACATGATTATTACGACCTGGACTACGACATGAGCGGAAAAGACGGCCGCCCCAACTATCGGAAAGCACGCTACTACGTGAGGAAAATCTAATACTTTGAGGATTTCGGGAGCATGAAGTGCGAAGAAATCCGTATTGACAGATACAGAGTCACAATGAAGGGAGAAAACATGACAGAAGAACAGAAGAGCTTAATGAAATACGTGGACCATACCCTGCTGGCCCAGGGGGCAACCTGGAAAGAGATTCAGCAGATCTGTGATGATGCGATCCGGTTCGGCACGGCATCGGTTTGCATCCCGGCAGCCCGGGTGGCAGAAGCCAAGGCATACTGCGGAGATCGTATGCAGATCTGCACCGTGATTGGGTTCCCGAACGGATATTCCACCACGGAGACGAAGATTTTCGAGACAAAAGATGCACTGAAGAATGGTGCCGATGAGATTGATATGGTGATCAATGTCGGATGGGTGAAAGAGCAGCGCTATGATCTGGTGGAAGAGGAGATTGCCCGGCTGAAAGAGGCCTGTGGTGAAAAGATCCTGAAAGTCATCATCGAGACCTGCCTTCTGACCGACGAAGAGAAGATCCGTATGTGTGAAGTGGTGACAAAAGCGGGGGCAGATTTCATCAAAACCTCCACCGGATTTGCCGGCGGCGGTGCCACTTTCGCGGATGTGGCGCTGTTTGCAGCCCATGTGGGTCCAGAGGTAAAGATCAAAGCAGCCGGCGGTATCTCCAGCTTTGATGATGCCGCAGAGTTTGTACGTCTGGGCGCCAGCCGCCTGGGAACCAGCCGTCTGGTCCGCCTGGCGAAGGAACAGTGAACTGACTCTGCCCTGGGCAGAAAATTTAATATGTGAGAAAACGATATGGGTGTTGTATTTTCAAAAGCCGGGACGATGGTTGCCATCATCATCCTGGGATATGTATTAAAAAGGATCGGTTTTCTGGACCGATCCTATTTTAAGGCATTATCGAAGATTTCTATCAGTATTACCCTTCCCTGTGTGATCATAGGGAAATTCAGTGAATTTCAGATGGATTATGCCTTTCTGATCTTTGTCATCCTGGGGATTCTGGGCAATCTGTTTATGATTGCCGTGGGATATATTGCGGGAGCCCGGGAGGGAAAGGCGAAACAGGCCTACAACATGATCAATTTCGCCGGTTTCAATGAGGGCGCTTTTACCCTTCCCTTCGCCCAGAATTTTCTGGGGCCGGAGGGAATTGTCGCGGTCTGTCTCTTTGATGCAGGCAATTCTCTGATGTGCACCGGAGGAACCTATGCCCTGGCTTCCTGCGTGGCAGCTTCCGGAGAGCGCCGGGGGTTAAAAACCTTCCTGAAGAAGCTGTTCTCCTCCGTTCCCCTGGATGTATATCTGATCATGCTGATCCTCTCCATGCTTCACATCTCCCTTCCGGGATTTGTGACCACCTTCGCCTCTACGGTGGGAGGGGCCAATGCTTTCCTGGCCATGTTCGTCATCGGTATCGGATTTGAGTGGCGCATGAAACGTTCGGAAATCCGGGAGACCATCATCAGCATCACCTTCCGCTATGTCCTGGCTGCACTGGCCGCATTCTGCGCCTACCGCTTCCTGCCCTTCAGTCTGGAGGTGCGCCAGGCCATGGTGATCGCATTTTTCGCGCCTCTGTCGGCCTTGTGCCCGGTGTTTACCATGATGATCGGTGGGGACGAAGAACTCTCGGCCACCCTCAACTCCATTACCATCATGATCAGCACCATGATCATTACCTGCCTGCTGATCGTATTTCAGATGTAATACAAAAAGAACATCCCGCGTCTGCGAGATGTTCTTTTTTTCCTATAGGGTCCATTCTTCGGCGAGGGTTACGAGGATGTCGCGGAGGGTTTCCATGTCCTGGATTACTGCGAATTCGTAGGGTCCGTGGTGGTTTTCGGAGCCGGTGCCGAGGTTGGGGCAGGGGAGTCCCATGTAGGAGAGGCGGGCTCCGTCGGTGCCGCCCCGGATGGGGACGACTTCGGGCTCGACCTGGTTCTTTCGCATGGCTGCCTTGGCTTTGTCAATGACTTCGGGGTGGGGGACTACCTGTTCTTTCATGTTATAGTAGCTGTCTGTGAGCTGGAGCCGGACGGAGCCTTCTCCGTAGATGTGGTTCATCTCCTCGGCGATGCCACGCATGATTTCTTTGCGTTTTTCAAAGAGGTCTCGGTCGTGGTCCCGGACGATATAGGCGGATTCGGCGGAGCCTACGTTTCCGCTGATGTTTACGAGGTGATAGAATCCTTCGTAACCTTCGGTATCGGCGGGAGTCTGTCCGGCGGGGAGCCGGCGGTCGAATTCCGCGGCGAGGCGGACGGCGTTGACCATGCGGCCTTTGGCTTCGCCGGGATGGATCAGATTTCCTGTGAAGGTAAGAAGGGCGTCTGCTCCGTTAAAATTCTCGTACTGCAGTTCATTCATCTTTCCGCCGTCTACGGTGTAGGCGAAATCGGCGCCGAAGTCGGCCACGTCAAATCCGGTGGGGCCGTTGCCGGTCTCTTCATCCGGGGTAAATCCGATGCAGATCTTTCCGTGGGGGATTTCCGGGTGATTCAGCAGGATCTCTGCCGCGCAGAGGATCTCTGTGACTCCGGCTTTGTCATCGCCTCCCAGCAAGGTGCTTCCGTCGGTGACAATGATATCTTTCCCGATTCCCTGCCGGAGGGAGGGAAAATGCTCCGGATCCATCTGAAGTCCGTTCCCCAGTTCAATGCAGCCTCCGTCATAGCCGTGGATGATGCGGGGGGTGACATTTTCCCCGGGGGCATCGGGGGAGGTATCCATGTGGGCAATAAATCCGATGGCAGGGACCTTCGCTGTCTGATCCGCCGGAAGGTTCGACGGTATCTCCCCGAATACGTAGCCCTGGGAGGAGACCCGGACCTGGGAGATTCCTATCTCCGCCATGTCCTTTGCCAGCAGACGAATCAGATCCCACTGGCATTCGGTGCTGGGGATCTTCTCGGAATCCGCCGACTGTGTATTAATCGTAATGTATCTGAAAAATCGTTCTGTTAAATTCATCTCTACCTCTTCCTGTGCGGCGCCCCGGAGGGTCAGGGCGCAATGACGGGTTTCTCTGTGGTGATATCAAAGTGAAGATCTCTCTGCATGTGGTACATCATCTGCAGAAGCAGCGCCGTGAGAATCATAAGTACCAGCTGAACCATCGTCCAGACGGTCAGATCAAACTGCATATGATAGGTTCCGATCACATCCATGATGATGTTCCAGACCACCAGAATGCGGGCCAGAGTGCAGATTATGCGGGGCCTTTTGCCAAAAGCCTGAAACTGATCCCGGCTCAGGGGAAAGGCAGATGCCGGTCCCCGCTGGACAAGGATCATCAGGTATATCAGCACGATGAGTGCAAACAGATAGCAGGCCGCGGCGTAGCGGGCATTCAGGCCGACCGAGGGGAGCAGCCCCAGGACAATATAAAGGAGGGCGGCGATCCGGCTGAACCATTTTTCTTTTTTTCTGTACAGAAGAAAATCTTCCTGGCCTATGGACGGCGTATACCATTCTCCCTGATATTCCTTTGCTGACATTTCCCGGGACTGGGTTCCCAGGGCCAGACGGGAGAGAAGCTCCTTACCTCTGCTCATTTACCGGACCTCCGAGGATGATTCCTTATTTTTATAATGCTTCGCGGCCAGCTTTTTCTGCGTTCCGGGAATCGGAGCAAAAACGGTCACGGTGCGGGCCGGCAGATAGAGATGCAGACACTGATCGTATTTTGCATCGTCGTCGGGTCCGCAGACATAGGGCTGGAAAGCGACCCGGTCTTCCCCGCCGTATTGCTTTTCATCACTGGAAAGAACCGGCTCGTAGTCCATCGGCTTGGATACCGGGACGGGAAAATCCGTAAAGGATCTGGTGGGATGGAAGTTAAATACAAAGAGCAGATCCTTCCGCTCAAAAGCCAGCACGTGGTCCCCGTTCCTGACGGTATCCAGGTGAGGCATGGTCTGGGTGAAAAGATTGTGATCCTTTGTGAGGGATACGATGGCTTTGTCGAAATCTCCCAGCCACTGGTACTTCAGATACCCGTTGTCCCGCAGGCTCCACTGCCGGCGGCAGTAGTGAAAACTCCATCCGTTCCCTTCCCTGGGAAAATCGATCCATTCCGGATGCCCGAATTCATTTCCCATAAAATTCAGATAGGCATCACCGCCGGCCGCCATGGTCAGCAGCCGGATCATCTTATGGAGCGCCACGGCCCGGTCAATGACGAGGCTGTGGTTGATCTTGTCCATGTCGGTATACATGGCGGCATCCGCCAGCCGGAACATGATGGTTTTGTCCCCCACCAGGGCCTGGTCATGACTCTCGGCGTAGGCCACGGTTTTCTCGCCGGGGCGGCGCAGACACATGCTGGACCAGATGCTTCCCATGTTCCAGTCGTCGTCCGAGGTGTCTCTGAGAAGATGAATCCACATATCCGGAAGTCCCATGCCCAGCCGGTAATCAAAACCAATGCCGCCTTCTTCAATGGGCAGACACATACCGGGCATGCCGGACATATCTTCGGCGATGGTGATGGCCTCAGGATTGACCTCCCGGATCAGCTGGTTCGCCAGCTGGAGATAGGTGATGGCCTCGATATGGGTGTTCATGGAGAAATATTTGTGGTTATCATCAAAATTGGAACCCAGTCCATGATCGTGATAGAGCATGGAGGTGACGCCGTCAAAGCGGAATCCGTCAAAATGGTATTCCGTCATCCAGAACTTCAGATTCGAAAGAAGGAAATGCAGAACCCCTGTCTTCCCGTAATCGAATAATTTGGTACCCCAGGCAGGATGATCCCCCTTGGGACCGTCGTGGAAGAACTGCCAGACGGTGCCGTCAAACTCATTGATCCCTTCCGTGGTATTTCGGACAGCGTGGGAATGCACCACATCCATGATTACCCGGATCCCCATCTTGTGAGCGGTATTCACCAGATACTTCAGATCCTCCGGTTTGCCGAACCAGGAGGAGGCGGCGTAGAAGCTGGACACCTGATAGCCAAAGGAACCGTAATAGGGGTGCTCCATGATCGCCATCAGCTGTATGGCGTTATAGCCGGCTTCCTTTACTCTGGGAAGGGTCTTGTCGGCAAATTCCCGGTAGGTCCCGATCCGAAGCTCTTCCTGAGCCATCCCGACATGGGCCTCATAGATCATCAGCGGTTCCTGGGGCTTAAAACGCTTATCACTCCAGCGGAACTTCCTGGCATCGTCCACCACTTCCGCTTTCCACATCAGAGTGGAAGGCTCCTGGACGACACGGCGCGCATAGAGGGGAATATGATCGGTACAGACGCCGTCATGCATCACGATGGTATGACAGCGGCAACCCTCCCAGAGGGCCTTCTTCCCCGGCAGAACCAGCTCCCACACACCGTTGCCTATGTGGGTGAGAGGATGGGAGCGCGGATCCCAGTGATTGAACTCGCCTGTAAGATAGAGCGCCTGGGCCTGGGGAGCCCATTCACGGTACACCCAGGAATCTCCGATATGATGAATGCCGAAGTACAGGTGAGCATTGGCGAAATCGGAGAGAGAAGCGGTTTCATTCCCCAGAATCCGTTTCCTCGTATCGGAGAGAGCACGCATCCGCAGCTCAATATCCCCCGCGAAGGGTGTAAGCTGAGGATTGTACTCGAAGATTTTATACATAAAGAATCCTCCTGAAAATCATCACAGAAAACTTGAAAAAATTACAACACACATAGTGTATCAGAAAGAATTCATTTGAACAAGGTGTTAATGAAAAAAACAGGCAGGAGATTTCTCTCCTGCCTGAAGCTGATAACCAGATTCGAACTGGTGACCTCATCCTTACCAAGGATGCGCTCTACCTGCTGAGCTATATCAGCATTTGTCCTGCTTTCGCCGACATACACTAATATACATGATGAAAGAAGATTTGTCAACATGGAAAAAATAGCAATTTTTATCCTAAAATATCATAGAAAACAGTTGACAAGTAAGAGGTTATATAATATTATGTATTCAAGAACATAACGTTATATAACATATTAACAGGCCGGATGAATCCCGTGCCGAAGCTGAGGGGGAATTATAACATGATAAAATTTGCTGCGGCCGGATATGTCTGTATTGATTATTATCCACAGATGGAAAATCGCTGTTATGTCACCGGAAACGGGGTGGATGTACTTTTTAATCTGTTGGATATGAGAAAGGATCTGAAGCCTTCCGTGGTGTCTGCGATCTCGGATGATACCTATGGAAAGATGGCAGTGGGAGCCTTCCGTCAGAGAGAAATTGACTGTACCCATCTGGATATTATCCCCGGAGGTATAACACCCTGTGTGGATCTCTATCTGAAAAACGGAAATGATCGGGTTCACAATACCTTTCAGGACGGAGTGATGACCGGGTACCGGTTTCCCGAAGAAGCGATCCGTTTCCTCTGCGAACAGGACTACGTACATACTGATTTTACCGGCCGGCTGATTTCTCAGCTCCCGAGGCTGAAGGAGGCAGGAGTCAAAGTTGCCTTTGATCTCTCTTTCCGGCATGAGCACGAAGAGATGGAGACCGTTCTTTCCAATATTGAAGTCGGCCTCTGCTCCTTCGAAGAGGATATCGAAGGAGGAAAAGAATTTCTCCGCTATGGATGCGGTCTGGGAGCCAAAGTGCTGATCGCCACCTTTGGAGAGAAGGGATCTCTGGCTTACGACGGAAAGGAGTTCTATCGCGGGGAGATCCTTCCGGCAGAGAAGGTGGTAAATACGGTAGGTGCAGGTGACTCCTATTTTGCCGGTTTCCTGTCCGCCTATATGGACGGAAAAGATATTCCGGAATGTATGAAAAGCGGAGCAGCCAGATCTTCCAGAGTAATCGGAACCTTTAATCCCTATCTTTAAAGCAAAAACTATTAAAGAATTTCAGAATTTCAAACGAGGAGAGAAAAACATGGTAATTGATGTACATGCCCATCCGTTGTTATTTGATGTAATCAATGAAGATCCGAATACCTTTGAATTCCGCAGACAGGCATTCGGCGTGTTTAAATCCGGTATCAATCCGGTGGAATTCGAGAAGATTCTGCTGGATGACGCGGAAATTGACAAGGTGGTTCTGCTCCCCGAAGATTATTCCACTCAGATGGAACGTCCGATCGTGAGTAATGAGGAGATGACGAAAATCGTTGCAGCCATGCCGGACCGCTTCATCGGCTTTGCCGGAGTAGATCCCCGGAGAGAAGATGCACAGGAGGTACTGAAGAAGGCATTCGGAGAGCAGCATCTGGCAGGTCTGAAGCTGAATCTTTCCCGGCTGCATATGTTCCCGACGGACGAGCGTCTGCTTCCCCTCTATGAGATCTGCGAAAAAGCCGGTAAGCCCATTATGTTCCACGCCGGCTACAGCTGGGAACCGGACACACCGGCGAAGTATTCCCAGCCGATTCTTTTCGAAGATGTGGCCTGCGATTTCCCGGAACTGAGATTCTGCCTGGCCCACATGGGATTCCCCTGGTGGAATGAGACCATCATGATGCTGATGAAATATCCGAATGTATACGCAGATACTTCGATGGTCTATATGGATTCTCCGAGACATTTCTACAAGCAGATGTTTACAGTAAATATGAATCTTAACTGGCTCCAGAACTGTTTCTGGGACAAAGTGATGTTCGGATCGAATAATCCCCGGTTCCGCCATGTACGTTCACTGGACGGAATCAAAAATCTTCCTCTGAGAGAGGACGTGATGGAAGCTGTACTGGGAGGGAACGCTCTCCGGTTCCTGGGAATGGAGGAGAAATAAATGGTTAAACTCATTGAAAAACAGGTAGTATCCAAAAAAGAGTTTGATATGATTCTGATTACGGATGAAGGGAAAAAAGCAGTGGAAGAGAGCGGCATTACCAATGGCATGGTGGCCGTGATCACCAAACATACCACTACCAGCATTATGGTGAATGAGAGCCTGCCCTGTGTGGAAAAAGACATACAGGCAACACTGGAACGTCTGGTGCCGACTCACGGTGACTATGTGCACACCCACATGCTTCCCACCTATGGTACCTGTTCCGGCAATGCGCCGGGACATCTGAAATCCATGCTGGGAGGGAATCACTGTATCTTCCCTGTGATTGACGGAAAAATGTACTGTGGAGGCGCCCAGGATATCTATTTTGTTGAACTGGATGGCCTGCAGATCCGAAAATATATGATCGAAATCATGGGTGAATAACGTCGGTTACGATGAAAGGGGAAGAGGTGAAAACATGTTTCTCGGACTTAATTTTACCTTTCTGGGTAAATACTGGTTTTATTATGTGGATGGTGCCAAGGTAACCCTGGAGCTTGCTTTCTGGACACTGATCTTTGCGACAATCCTGGGTGTCTTTATGGGAATGATCCGGGTACAGAACTATAAGATCGTGAGTTCCGTCATCGACGGATGGATCAACTTCATCCGCGGCGTTCCGGTTATGGTTCAGATCTTCATCATCTACTATGGCATCGCTACGCAGCTGCCTCAGTTTTGGGCCGCCGTTCTGTCCCTGACAATTAACAGCTCTGTATACATCGCAGAGCATACCAGAGCCGGTATGCAGGCTGTAAATAAAGGTCAGATGGAAGCAGCGAGATGCATCGGAATGTCGAATTTTCAGGGATACTGGTACATCATTATTCCTCAGGCCATCAAGAATATCCTGCCATCCCTGGTCAACGAATTTATCCTTCTGATCAAGAATACCTCCATTGTGTCGGTTATCGCTCTCCATGAGCTGACGTACACATCCAACTCGGTACGTGCCAATACATTCCTGGCATTTGAACCGCTGATTGTCACCGCCGTTATCTACTTTGTCATGACATATATCCTGAAAAAGCTGGTAGGCGTACTGGAAAGGAAGCTGCACGAACATGACTGATGAAAAAGATGTTGTAATCCAGGTAAAGGGTCTGAAGAAACATTTCGGCAATCTGGAAGTGCTCAAAGGAGTGGATATTGATATTCATAAAGGAGAAGTTGTCGTGGTCATCGGCCCCTCCGGTTCAGGAAAATCCACATTCCTGCGCTGTCTGAATCTTCTGGAAACTCCTACGGATGGAGATATCCTGTATCACGGTCAGTCGATTCTGGATAAAAGCATGAAAATCGATAAGTACCGCGAGAAGATCGGAATGGTATTCCAGTTGTTTAACCTGTTTGAGAATCTGAGTGTGTTAAAAAATGTGACCATCGGTCCGCTGAAGGTATTGAAAGCAGATCCGGCGGCTACAGAACAGAAGGCCCGGGAACTGTTGAAACGGGTGGGACTGGAGAGCAAGGTCGATGCCTATCCTTCCCAGCTCTCCGGTGGTCAGAAACAGCGCGTGGCCATCGCCCGTACCCTGGCCATGGATCCGGAAGTGATTCTTTTTGATGAAGCCACTTCTGCCCTGGATCCGGAAATGGTAGGCGAAGTGCTTCAGATTATGCGCCAGCTGGCGAAGGACGGCATGACCATGGTGGTTGTGACCCATGAAATGGGATTTGCCAGAGAGGTTGGAGACCGGGTTGTCTTCATGGACGGCGGCTATATCGTGGAAGAAGGCAATCCCAGAGACGTGATCAAAAATCCTCAGCATCAGAGAACCAAAGATTTCCTCAGCAAGATGCTTTGATAAAGAGAACGGAAACCATTATGAATTCCTCAGAGCCGGCGTTCCCACGGCCCTGCGGTCATAGAATGAAAGGAGATATCACGATGAAAATGAGAAACATTGCTGCATTTATGCTGGCTGGCATGATGATTGCCTCCATGTTCCAGACCCGCCCTGTTATGGCGGAAGAGACTACCGCAGCAGCGGCGGAAACCGAAGCAGCGGAAGAAGTTGCTGCTTTTGATCCGGCAGCCGAGCACGGCCCGATTTTCACCGACCTGATGGAGAACGGCGTCTTGAAAGTTGGTATCATCGGCAATGATCCTACCTTCTGCTATCACACGGTAGAAGAGGGAAAGGATGTTCTGGGTGGATTCGAAGTAGCCGGTATGTATGAGATGGCAGAGCGCCTGACGGAGTACATGGGCAGAGAAGTAAAGGTAGAATTCTATGAGTCTGATTTCACCGGATGCATGGCAGCTCTGCAGGCCAACCAGGTATTCTTCGTAACCCGTCTGAGCCCGACCGACGAGCGTAAAGAAACCTGGCTGTTCACCGATGTATATCACAAATCCAATGAGTGCTATGTGGCAAAGAAAGATGCGGATACTTCCAAATTCACCGGAACACTGGAAGGCGTAAAGGTGGCAGGTCAGATGGGCTCCATCGATATCACCATGACCCAGCATGTATATCCGGATGCTGAGATCGAGGAACTGAGCATGGTTTCCGACATTCTGCTGGCTGTAAAGAACGGCAAAGTAGATCTGGGCTGCATGAATGCTGTCTCCGCTGCTATGTCGGTAGCTGCCAACGACGACCTGATGGTTGTGGATGCGCTGACCTGGGAACCCACCGATGATTTCGACAAGGGCTGCGGTCTCTGCATGGCCTATGGCAATGAAGATTTTGCAGAATGGGCTAATGGATTCTGGTCCGATATCCGCGAAGAAGGACTGTGGGCTCAGATGCAGGCCGATGCTGCCGCTCACCTGGATGCCGAAGCTCTGAAAGACTTCATTGTAGAGTAATAGAAAGCTGACATATAATATAATTATCACGGATTATCCGAGGGAGAAACAGCGGGAATCCTGCTGCTCAACCGGGGAACAAAGCAGGATACCCGCACTACCGCACTTTCCGGTATGAAAAACAGTTGAAGATAGAGGGTATATAATGTTATAATATATCATTATATACTCTCTCGTTTTGTTAAGCGGAAAGAGATGTTTTTTATAGGGGAAGGAAACCAGCTTGATTCCTGGGGAGGAAATATGCTTGGAAGGAAAAGGTGGTAAAAAATGGTTAGAAGATCGATTGTGCCCATGTACCAGCAGATGGTAGATGATATAAAACAGAAGATTCAATCCGGGGAATGGAAAGAAAATGAACGGATCATGACCGAAGCGGAACTGGAAGAAGCCTATGCCGTGAGCCGGATCACCGTACGAAAGGCCATCAATGTTCTGGCAGAAGAAGGATTCGTCACAAAAAAACAGGGGATCGGAACATTTGTTACAGCCAACGCTGTCAATCGTGTTATATCCAACAAATTGCTGAGTTTCACAGAAATGTGTGCCGTAGAAGGCAAAGAGGCATCCGCAGAAATCCTGTCGGTACAGTGGGTAAAAGCCGATGCCAAGGTGGCAAAATACATACAGATCGAAAAAAACGATCGGGTTATCCGCATAGACCGGCTCAGAAAAGCAGACGGCAATCCCGTAATGATCGAACAAACCTATCTCAGCGAGAAATACGGGTATGTAATGGAAGAAGACCTGACAGGATCACTCTACGCGATACTAAGACAGCACGGAACCAATCCGATCCACGCATCCAAGACAATTGAAATCTGTTACCCCACTGCCGAAGAACAGGAAATCCTTGGGGTAGAAAAAAAGCAGCCCCTGCTGCTTCACAGCGATCAGGTCTCCTCCGAACTGGGAGAACCGATCCTCTACAGTAAACTGATTGTTAATCCCGAACGCTATAAACTGACCATCATCATATAAGACAGAAGGGACGGTTCTTTGTGACTCATTGCATCCAATGAGTCACAAAGAACCGTCCCTTCTGTCTCCTTTCGGGGTCAGAATCAATAATCAATCTTCCACATATACCGGCGGACTGTCAGAGGATGATTTCTCTGCTCGGCGATCTGCTCTGCATACATACGGATTACACCGGAGATCAGCATCGGATTAAAGAACTCGATCACTTCTTTTGCGATATGGCCGGAAAGACCGAAATCCTTGGCATCCACTACCGTCAGTTTACCGTCGAATCTCTGGATGAATTCCATCGCCCGGGAATCCATGGCACGGGTAGGACCTTCGTTCATAAGAAGGAGATAAGGAACATCCTTCTCCACCAGTTCGAAGGGACCATGGAAGAAATTGCCGTCATTAAAGGAAGAGGAAGGAATCCACTGCATCTCCATCATCAGGAACATGGAGAAGGAATAGGCAACCATGGCGGTGGCACCGGAACTCATGACATAAATCATATCGGTATCTTTATACTCTTTTCCGAAAGCCTGAGCCCGGGGGAGAAGAGTGCGGGTGGATTCATTGATCAGATCATAGATGGCAGCAAAGCCAGCCTGCATCTTGTCATAATCTTCATAACCTTCCCAGGTATTCAGAATCTCACAGGCAAGAGCCATCACATTCCCCATCTTTTCCATCTTGGCACCGTAGCTCTCAAAGAAACCATGGATAATCTGATATTCCGAAGCCTTGGCCAGATCGGAATCCGCATTGATAGTGACAGAAACAACATTCGCCCCCATCTCCATCGCTTTCTGAGACGCTCTCACGGTTTCCGGAGTGCCCCCGCTCAGAGAACAGGTAACAACGATGGATTCCGGACCGACTGCTTTGGGAGTGCTATAATAAAACTCATTGGCCGTATGAAGAGAGGCACGGATCCGCGTAGCATTCTTATCCAGGAAATATTTGGCAGGATACAGATCTGACTCAGAAGCACCACAGCCAACAAAGAATACAGAATGGATCTGAGGGTGTTTTTCATGGATGGCAGCAACGATTTCTTTTACGTTCATGTAAAGACTCCTTTCATATGACGTAATAATACGTTATGTTCTATGTATGACATTATATAACATTATATATCTAATGTCAATTACCCTCGGTAAAAACACTGAAAAAATATTTTTGAAAAAATTTGAAAAAAGTGCTTGACATTCCCCTGGAACTGCAGTATTATAAACGAGCTGTCGCCGATGAGGGTCATCAAAAAGCCCACGGAAGCACAGAGCACCTTGACAAATAAACAGTGTATTCCAACCCTGAAAGATTCTTTTGAAAACACTTGGTTCCTTGTTCTGGGGAGCCGAGGAAGAATCATTCAGAACGACAAAACCTAATAACTTAGGTAAAACGGATAGTCAGCGTATAAAGCCCCGGACAGCGGCAGCAACGGAGACCATGCTTGCATGGGAAACGGTGCTGACATTGGACGGGCTAAGCGGAGATGAGCAATACAGCAGCGCGAAGCGATGCGAATTGCGAATACGCCGCTGCGACTGCGGGAGCGTGAAACGCGGAGCAGTCGGCTTTATACTCAAACATTTTAAGATGAGAGTTCGATCCTGGCTCAGGATGAACGCTGGCGGCGTG
>CAMOYN010000006.1 GCA_946630035.1 uncultured Lachnospiraceae bacterium | reverse complement strand
TTATGAACGCGAGAGCTGTATACTACGCGAAACAGGATCCGCGTCTGTCACATTACCTCTCGGAGGGAAGAGCCTACGGCCCCCACGGAGAGGACCTGGTCATAGCGGACAGTCTGGAGCATTTCAACCCGGAACTGTCACGGGAGCTGACAGAAAAAACCGTGACAGCCAATCTGCGGATGCGGGAGATGGGTTTTAAACCCTATATTGCCCCGGCCATGTCCTCCGGTGCCTTCTCTATCCTGGCATCGATCCGGGGAGACTGGCATTACAGCTCGGTCTGGATGAACGGGGTGTATTTCGGAGCCAGAAACCGCTGTACCGTCGAAGGGATAGAAGTGGAGAACCCCTGGCTGGCGGAGGAACTGTATCAGAGATGTAAGAAGGCCTACGACCATCTGGCGGATATCCTTTGATCCTCCGCCGAAAAAAGAAAGGAGGAAAGAACCCATGGAAAAAATGATTTTAATCCGGCCGGGAAGCATTTCCTCCGACAGCCGTCTTGGAACCATTCTGGATGCCATGGATCTTACAGAACGGGTCGATGAAGTGATCGAAAGCGAAGAACAGCTGCATCCGATCCAGAGCCGGAAAATCCTGTTTGCCATTTCTCTGGACGAGAGCGGCATCAATCTGGAGTGGAGCCGGATGCTTGGGACCATCCGCCGGGATCCCTGGTTCTTTTATGGCTGCACCGGCGGTGTGATCGTGGATGGAGTATCCGAACTTTACACAAAATCCGTGGGGAGAGAGGCGGTGCTGACGGCCAACCTGGCTGGTTGTATGTTCCCGGGACGCGGCCTGGTGGAGGGAACCGGGTCGCTGCACAACTACGAAGTGGCAGCCCGGAATCTGTCGGTGGATCTGCCGGAAGCCTACCAGATCTATGCCAGGGAGCTGGAGAACCGGCTGAGCAACTTTGTGCCGCCGAAGTTCCTGCGGCCGAAAATCCTGGTTCTCCATGCCAGCATCCGGGAAACTTCCAATACACTGCGTCTGTGGTCCATGGTAAAAAAACATCTGACGGATTCCATGGAGATCCAGGAGATCTCTCTGCAGAACGGGGAGATCAATGACTGCATCGGTTGTCCCTTTACCACCTGCCTGCATTTTTCCGAAAAAGGCAGGTGCTATTACGGCGGAGTCGTGGTCGAGCAGGTGTATCCTGCCCTGGAAGAATGCAACGGGCTGATCATGCTGTGTCCGAACTATAACGATGCCCTGAGTGCCAATCTCAGCGCTTCCATTAACCGCCTGACCTCTCTCTACCGTCGCCGGCAGTTTTATGATAAGTATCTGTACGGTATCATTGTTTCCGGATACAGTGGAGGAGACATCGTTGCATCCCAGCTGATCAGCAGCCTGAGCCTGAACAAAACTTTTATCCTTCCTCCGGGTTTCGCCCTGATGGAGACAGCCAATGATCCAGGCGCAATACAGGAAGTGGAAGATATAGAAGAGAAGGCAAAAGAATTTGCCCGGAAGATTCGCCATCAGATGTGCATCGGAAAGTAGAACGCCGGAATGTTCTCCGGGATTGAAAACAGGGAATGAAAACAAAAAATGGAAAGCAGCTCTCAGCATGCTTTCCATCTTATGGAGCTGAGGGGAATCGAACCCCTGTCCGAAAACCCGTCCAACCCGGTATCTCCCATCACAGCCGCCGCTTTGACATTCCCTCCGCCGGACGTCCGGCAGCGGACTTCCGACTTCAGTAGCTTCATAAAGTCTTATCCTGCCTCAAAGCTTTGGCAGGTAAGTTCCTCACAGTTCATAGTGCCGGTGACGAAGGCTGTGAGCAACCTTCGGCCGACAGCCGCTTAATTAAGCAGCGTACGCGAAATTTTCTTCAGCGTTTATATTTAAGTCCGTTTTTTTACGTGGCCACGGTCCACGGATGGCTGCCAGATCTTCAGAATCCCCGTCGAAACCAGTACAACCCCGGATTTATATGTAAGATCATTGTAGCAAAAAATCAGAAAATGTCAACCACGGTTTTGATGGCTTCAGGGAGCATAAAAAGAAATGATCCGAAAAAACAGATTGGAAAATAACAGATCAGAGAAAAACAGATACGAGAAAAACAGAAACGAGATGGACCGAACCAGAAATAACGGGATAGAAGCAGACAAGAGGGGAATCTTTAGAATCCCGGTTGTATTCCTCTGGATTCTGATAGCAGGGATGGTGATGACTTCCGTCTCCGGAACCGTTCCGGCAGCCGGGGATCCGGAGGAATTCTTTGAAACCTTCGAGGAGACAGAACTGTCCCCGGAAGAACTTGAGGAATGGGAAGAAATCGAAGCGCTGGAAGAGGAACTGGAAAGCGCCGAGGAACTGGAACCCTCGGAGGAGATTGACTGGCCCGAGGGGCTTGGGGACGGTCTGTTGTCCGAGGAAGATCTCTGGGGACCGAAGGAAACCACGGAAGATGGCCTGAGCGATGAAGAGCTGCAGGAGCTGATCGACTGGCTCGCCGAAGAAGGCGATGTGGACGGGATCAATGAAGCAGAACTGGAGCAGCAGGAAGAAAAGGACCATGGAGTCTCGGGAGATGATAACTCCATGTTCATTGCCCATACCGGCATGGCCGGGAAGGCACCTCAGAACTCCACGGCCGCCTTCGATCTGGCCGGACAGAACGGGTACTGGGGGATTGAGACCGATCTTCGCTGGTCAAAGGATCACGTTCTGGTCTGCTACCATGACGAGTCTCTGGAAAAGCATTCGAATGGCACCGGATCCGTCAGCAGCAGGAACTGGTCTTATCTGAAAAACATCTATGTCAGCGCCGGCAACACGAAAACCTACGGTTCCCTTCCCATCGCTACCTTTGAGGAATACCTGGATATCTGTAAATCCTACGGCTGCAATGCGATCATCGATG
This sequence comes from uncultured Lachnospiraceae bacterium, assembly GCA_946630035.1. GTDB lineage: Bacteria > Bacillota > Clostridia > Lachnospirales > Lachnospiraceae > UBA3305. The sequence continues at coordinate 25,882 of CAMOYN010000006.1, read as the reverse complement.
TGAAATCCTGTGCCAACGGTTACAAACAGATGCTGAAAGCCGCCTATGACATGATTGTGGAAAAGGATATGCTGGGACAGGTAGTTTTCCAGTGCAGCCTGGAAAAATATCTCGATTATATCCGGGACATGGACAGCAAACTCCGGATCTGGCTTCTGGTGGGCCAGAAAGGAGCCTGGGACGGAGCGAAAATCCGGCGGGCCTATACCCGGTGGAACTGCGAGGCTGTCAATGCTCCGGTGGCCGATACCTCCATCGCCCGAGCCATCCATTCCTATGGGATGTTGTATGCCTTCTATCAGACGGATAACAGCAAACTGCAGAGACAGTATTTTGGCAAGGGTGTGGATCTGATTATGGAGAACGGGAAGTAAAAGCGTCTTGTTTTTTTTCTCAAATTGTCTTATACTTGATAATTGATTGTATAAGCCCGTGGGCAAAAAAAGGTGCCTGCGGCATCAGAAAATATCAGAAAGAGGATCCAGTGGAAGAAAATAAAGAAAAGAGATTTGCGGTTCTGATCGATGCAGATAATGTATCTCCCAAATATATAAAATATATTCTGGAAGAAGTATCCGACGTCGGTACGGCAACCTATAAGAGAATATACGGCGACTGGACGGAATCCGGCAAGAGAGGATGGAAAGACGTGATCCTGGAATGGTCAGTGAATCCGATCCAGCAGTACAGCTATACCACAGGAAAGAATTCCACGGACTCAGCCATGATTATCGATGCCATGGATATTTTGTACTCTCACAGTGTGGACGGGTTCTGCCTGGTTTCCAGTGATTCGGATTTCACCAAACTGGCACAGCGCCTCAGAGAGGCCGGCATGACCGTCATCGGGATGGGGGAGAGCAAGACCCCCAAGCCCTTCCGTACCGCCTGTGACAGTTTCAAGATTCTGGATGTGATATCCCAGGCAGAGGAGAGCAGCCACAGCAGTCAGCCCTCCGGGGATCTGACCGACAAAGATATCACCAGCATCCACGAGATAAAAAAAGCGATCTTTAAGATCATGACAGAGAATAATAACCAGGGAAGAGCCACCGGCATGGCCGATCTGGGGAACTTCCTGGCAAAACGTTTTTCAGAATTCGATGTGCGAAATTACGGATACTCCAAATTGTCCACCTTCCTGGAAAGTCTGGATGAATTTGAGGTGGTCAAGGAAGGAACGGCCTATTACATCATGGACCGCCGCTCCGAGATCCCGAAGCAGGAAATCGAAAAGGAGATTGAACGGATCCTTCGGGAAAATAACGGAGAAGTAGGGAACCTCTCCATCATCAATGATGAGGTGAAAAAGGCATTCCCTTCCTTCCATGCCAAACAATACGGTTTCAGCCGTTTCTCCAGTTTTATCCGCAGTTTTCCGCAGTTTGAAATCCATGATAATTCTGTCCGGCTGAGCCGGGAATATTATTTTGACGAATGGTATGACAGTGAATGGGATGACAGTGAATACAGTCGTCCCGCAGCGAACACCGACAGCAGCCGGCACCAGAATACTTCCTCCGGTTCCGGGAATGCCAGAAAAAGGAGAAACTGACCATGAATGAGACGGTAAAAACACTTACTTCCCGCCGCAGTATGCGCCATTTCAAAAAAGAACAGCTTCTGGAGAATGAACTCCAGGAGGTACTTCAGGCAGCGGTCAACGCTCCGACCGGAGGCAACCGCCAGTCCGCGCTGATGGTAGTAGTACAGGATGAAAAGATGGTCCGGAAGCTTTCCGCCATGAACGCGGCGGTTCTTGGAAAAACGGATATCGATCCTTTCTATGGGGCCCCTACGGTAGTCGTGGTGCTGGCAGATACCCAGATCCCCACCTGGAAGGAAGATGGTTCTCTGGTTCTCGGGAATCTTATGAATGCGGCCTACTCTATGGGAATCGGTTCCTGCTGGATTCACCGGGCGTATCAGGTCTTTGAGAGCGAAGAGGGAAAAGCCCTGCTGAAGGAGTGGGGCATTCCGGAGACCTATGCCGGTGTCGGCCACTGCATCCTTGGCTATGCAGATGGAGAAGAACGGGAAATCACTCATCGGGCCGATTATATCCGCCGGGTTTAAGAACTCATCGGGAGGAATGAAATGAAGTTATTATCGATAGCGATTCCTTGTTACAACTCGGAAGCCTATATGCGCAAATGTATTAAATCCCTGCTTCCGGGAGGCGACCGGGTAGAGATTATTATTGTAGACGATGGCTCTACAAAAGACCGGACCGCAGAGATCGCCGATTATTATGCAGCCAGATATCCGGGGATTGTGAAAGCCGTTCATCAGGAGAACGGCGGACATGGAGAAGCCGTCAATACAGGGCTTGCCAATGCCACCGGCCTGTTTTTTAAAGTGGTAGACAGCGATGACTGGGTGGGAAGAAAACCCTATCTTCAGATTCTGGATACCCTCGAAGAGCTGACAAAAAACGGCGAGCGTCTGGATATGATGATCAGCAATTTCGTCTATGACAAAGAAGGGGCTCGTCACAAAAAAGTGATGCGCTATGCCAACGCTTTTCCCCAGGGGAAGATTTTCACCTGGGAACAGATGGGGAAGCTTCACCTCGGACAGTATATTCTGATGCATTCGGTTATTTACCGGACAGAGATTCTGAAAAAGAGTCAGCTGCAGCTGCCGAAGCATACCTTCTATGTGGATAATATTTTTGTGTATCATCCGCTGCCCCATGTAAAATATCTGTACTATCTGAATCTCAATTTCTATCATTATTATATCGGAAGAGAAGATCAGTCGGTGAATGAATCCATCATGATCTCACGAATCGATCAGCAGATCCGCGTGAATAAATGGATGATTGATGACTACGATCTGAATCAGCTGAAAGAGAAAAAGCTTCGTCGTTACATGTACAGCTATCTCGAGATTATGATGACGGTTTCCTCGATTCTGGCGATCCGTTCTCATGATAAGGAGAATCTGGAGAAAAAGAAAGAACTCTGGCAGTATCTGAAGAAAGCCAATCCGGGCATGTATTACCGGATGCGTTTTTCCGTGATGGGCCAGGTGATCAATCTTCCCGGGCGAAGCGGAAGAAAAATCTCCGAACTGGGATATAAGGTTTCTCAGCGGCTCTATGGATTCAACTAGAAGATCTTCGGAGGAAAGGAGCACAGGATGCGAGTGATTGCCGGTTCAGCCAGGCGTCTTCAGCTGGTAACGGTACCGGGCCTGGACACCCGGCCTACGGTGGACAAATATAAAGAAACGTTATTTAATATTCTGCAGCCTCACATCGCAGGCTGTCATTTCCTGGATCTGTTTGCCGGAAGCGGAGCCATTGGAATCGAGGCTCTGAGCCGTGGCGCGGCAGATTGTGTGTTCGTAGAAAATAACCGGCGGGCCCTGGACTGCATCCGTCAGAATCTGGCCCACACCCATCTGGAGCAGAATGCGAGGGTGATCCCCTCCGATGTCCTGTCCGCCCTCGCGCGGCTCTCACGGGACGGGGGTGTCATGGACGTCATTTTTATGGATCCCCCCTACGATAAAGAGTGGGAGAAACAGGTGCTGTTTTATCTGAAGGATTCTCCCATCGTAGATGAGGATACCCGGATCATCGTGGAAGCCAGCCTTGCTACGGATTTTTCTTACCTGCAGGATATCGGATTTGAGGACTACCGCCGGAAAGAATACAAGACGAATCAGCATGTTTTTATACGGAAGATATAATTATGGAAATTCAGAAAGAAATAAAGATCGGGATCTATCCCGGAAGTTTTGATCCTGTAACCTTCGGCCATCTGGATATTATCGAGCGGTCGGCACAGGTCTTTGACAAACTGATTGTAGGCGTTCTTATAAACAGTGCGAAAAAACCGTTGTTTTCCGCGGAAGAACGTGTTAGAATGATACAGAGTCTGACTTCACATCTGCCCAATGTAGAGGTGAATTCATTTGACGGACTTCTTGTAGACTTTGCTAAACAGGAAAAGGCAAAAGTGATCGTTCGTGGCTTGCGGGCGGTTACAGATTTTGAATATGAGCTTCAGATGGCTCAGACAAACCGCACGATGTGTCCGGGACTGGATACCATCTTTCTGACCACGGATCTGAGATATGCATATCTGAGTTCCAGTATTGTCCGGGAAGTGGCATCTTATAACGGAAAGATCGATCGTTTTGTTTCGCCGGAAATCGTGTCTCTGGTGAAAGAAAGATGCGGAAGGATCCGAAACAAGGAGGAAAAGAAAGAATGAGCAAGATTGAACAGATCATCGGTGAGATCGAAGTTTATCTGGATGGTTGTAAGCCCCAGGCTTTCTCCGGGAGCAAAAAGATCATCGTAGAGAAAGATGTCATCGATGAGATGCTGGTGGAACTTCGTATGAGTACACCGGAAGAGATTAAAAGATATCAGAAAATTATCGCAAACCGGGATGCCATTATCAATGACGCTCAGGCGAAGGCTGACGCCATGCTGGCAGATGCCAACCGTCAGACCGCCGAGATGATCAATGAATCCGAGATCATGCAGCAGGCTTATCGTCAGGCCCAGGAGGTCGTGGATGAGGCGCAGGATAAGGCTCAGGAGATCATCGATAATGCAGTCACGGATGCCAATAATATCCGCGAAGGCGCTATGCAGTACACCGACAGCGCACTGAAGAATCTTCAGGCCATCATCGGTCATTCGATGGATGATTCCCAGGCCAGATTCGATGCCTATATGAATCAGATGCGCTCCAGCTATGAGGTAGTGACGGCGAACCGCCGTGAACTGAATGCCGGCGCGGAAGAGGAGGCTCCGGCCACGTCCTCTGAGCAGGCAGCCGGTTCCGATGACGACTTTGCCATCGACCTGCCGCTGGGAAGTGAAAAATAAATCCAAACCGAGAATTGTTTGATTCCAATAGGGAGCCCGCCGATCCGGCAGCTCCCTGTTTGCAGTAGTTGAGAAAGAAGGTAAATACTATGGCTTTATGGGAACAGACCCCGGTACCCGAGGTTTTCCGCTATTTTGAAGAACTGGCAGCCATTCCGCATCCCTCCCGTCATGTGGAGAAGGTAGGAGATTACTGTGAAGCCTTTGCCAGAGAACATAATCTGACCTACCGGAGAGACGAGGCTGGCAATATTGTCATCTGGAAAGCAGCTTCCTCCGGGAGAGAGAAGGATCCTGCCGTCATTCTTCAGGGACATCTGGATATGGTTCCGGCGACAGAAGAAGGACTGGATTTTGATTTTACCAGGGATTCTCTGCGTCTTGTCATCGAAGGAGATCATCTGACGGCCGAGGGGACTACTCTGGGAGCCGATGACGGTATCGCCATTGCGATGTGTCTGGCGGTTCTGGCCGACGATCAGCTTTCCCATCCGGCCCTGATCTGCGTTTTCACGGCGGATGAAGAGATCGGCATGCTGGGCGCTTCCGCCCTGGATATGTCCGATATCAAGGCCGATTATATGATCAATCTCGACCAGGAAGAGGAGGGCGTCATCACCATCAGCTGTGCCGGTGGTGTGACCTGCCGGTCCGTATTTCCTGTAAAGAGCCGGGAAGAGTCCGGTAAGGCTCTGCGGATCCGGGCGGCGGGGCTCAAAGGCGGCCACTCCGGAGCGGAGATTCATCTGCATCGGACCAACGCCTGCCGGTTCCTCGCCGGGATTCTGAAAGAGGTCTCCGATTCTATGGATATCTCCATGATTTCCATGACCGGAGGCGAGGCGGACAATGCGATTCCGCCGATGGCAAAAGCCGAGATCCTTCTTCCGGCAGGAAAAGAGACGGCGGTGATGGATCTTCTGAAGGAAGTATCCGATAAGGCAGTAAAAGAGATCCAGAACTACGAGCCGGAGGTGCAGATCGGCTGGGAGCTCATGGACTACAGTGGTCCGGTGTCTGAGCCGGCCGAGACGGCCCGCCTCCTGTCAGTGATCGGATCTATGCCGGACGGGGTGCAGGCCATGAGCCAGGAGATCGAAGGCCTGGTGGAGACCTCGCTGAATCTCGGCATCCTTCGCTGGACGGGCGGGGAACTGACCGTGACCCATTCCATCCGGAGCAGCGTGGATCTCAGCAAACGGGATATCATGAAACAGATCTCAGACATCGTAACCGAGGCCGGCGGGACCAACACATTCAGCGGGGACTATCCGGGATGGCCGGTTCGCTCCGAGTCTCAGCTGCAGAACCTGGCGCGTTCCGTGTGGAAGGCACAGAACGGTGAGAAGATGCGGGTGGAGGCGATCCACGCCGGACTGGAATGCGGTCTGTTCTCCCATCAGATGCCGGAGATGGATATCATATCCATCGGGCCTACCATGGTGGGAATCCATACCCCGAAGGAATATCTGTCGATTTCCTCCACGGAGAGAGTGTGGTATTTCCTGCTGGAGCTTCTGCGGCGGATCAGCGGATGAGTAAAAAAAGAAAAGAACCGGGATCCACAGGAGATGGTTTCCTTCCGGAAGCGTTCCTGGAGCGGCTGCAGCAGATGCTGGGACCGGAGGAATATGCCCGGTACCTGGATTCCCTGGAAGACGCACCGGCCGCGAGCCTGCGGATCAACACACTGAAATGGACCCGCAAGGAGGCAGAGCAGGCACTTCCTTTCCTCGAAGAGGATGTACCCTGGGTGTCGGGCGGGAAATATTTTAATCCGGAAGCAAGGCCTTCCCGTTCCCCGGCCTATTTTGCCGGTCTGTATTACATCCAGGAGGCCAGCGCCATGACACCGGGAGATCTTCTTCCGATTTCCCCGGGAGACCGGATCCTGGATCTGTGTGCTGCCCCGGGGGGCAAATCGACACAGCTTGCCGCCCGGATGGCAGGAACCGGTGTTCTGTATTCCAATGATATCAGTGCCTCCAGGGCACAGGCGCTGTTAAAGAACCTGGAGATGGCAGGGGCTGCGAGAATTTTCGTAACAGCGGAGACACCGGAAAAGCTGAGGGAAAAATTTCCCCGGTATTTTGACGGAGTCCTCACGGATGTCCCCTGCTCCGGTGAAGGGATGTTCCGCCGGAACAATTCCATGACGAAGGACTGGCATGCGAGAGGGCCGGCCTATTATCAGCCCCTCCAGAGAGAAATCCTGACCCAGGCAGCCGATCTGGTCGCACCGGGGGGATATCTGCTCTACTCCACCTGTACCTTTTCCCGGGAAGAGAACGAAGACAATATCCAGTGGCTGCTCTCCGGACGGAAGGATTTTTCGCTGATTCCCCTGCCGGAACGGCCGGGATTTTCGCCGGGCCTGCTGCCGGGAACGGTAAGACTCTGGCCCCATCATACCCGGGGGGAAGGCCATTTTGTGGCTCTTCTCAGGAAACAGCCGGATCCTTCCTGGGAAGGAAGAAATGAGACCGGAGACCAGAGAAAAAGGATGCTCCGCCCGGGGCCGACAGAGAGCGCCCCTCGGACGGACTGGCCCTTTGAGGATATAGCCATTCCGGCCTGCTGCCGGGACTGCCGCCTGGTGGAGAAGAAGGATTCTCTTTATCTGCTGCCGGAAGGTGAAACCGTGCATCCGGGACTGCGGTATCTCAGAACCGGGCTTCTGGCCGGAACGAAAAAGAAGGACCGCATGATTCCTTCTCAGGCTCTGGCGATGGCCCTGCGGCCGGAGGAGGTCGAAAACCAGGTGATCTTCCCCTGGGGAGACGAAAGGGTGCTGAGGTATCTGAAGGGCGAAACCATAGACGTAGAAGGGGCCCGCATACAGGGACAGGAAGGGATGGCTCTGGTGATGCTGGATCATTTCCCTCTGGGATGGGCGATCCGGCAGGGTACCCGATGTAAGAATAAATATAACCCGGGCTGGCGGTGCCAGTAAGGACAAAAGAGGAGGTTTCTTATGAAAAAAGATATAACGATTACCTGGAAAGGTCATTCCTGTTTCCGCATTGAATGTGACGGATATTCCATCGTGTTCGATCCCTACAGTGACAATACCGTACCCGGATATGGCCTGGTGCGGGAAGAGGCCGATCAGGTGCTCTGCAGTCATGAACACGGAGATCATAATTTCCGGGAAGCGGTAACGATCGTCCCTTCCGGCAAGGAGAATCCTTTTACCATCACCACCGTGGGATGCCCTCATGATGATGACGGCGGAAAGAAGCGGGGGATGAATCTGATCCATGTACTGGACAACGGCACCCTGCGGATCGCCCATTTCGGTGATATCGGCTGTCCTCTGAATGAGAAGCAGAAAGAGACCATCGGAAGACTGGATGCGGCCCTGGTTCCGGTGGGCGGTTATTATACGATGGAACCGGAGGGGATTGCGGAGATGGTAAAAGAACTGCAGCCCCGGGTGGTGATCCCCATGCATTACCGCACCGAGTCCTTCGGCTACCCGGTGATCGGTACTCTGGAAGACTATCTGAAGCTCGTTTCCGGCGAGATTCTCCGCTGTGAAGGCAATACCTATACCCTGACAGAAAATTCCCCGGAGCAGACCGTGGTTCTGACTTATCAGGGCTGAGAGGAGATCTATGAAAAAAGGACAGTACGGATATCTGAAACACAGGCAGAATCATCTGTTTCGGATGACACTTTTTTGCGCCGGAGCGGTTCTGATTCTTGCCGCCATCGGATTCCTGATCTGGCACACCCGCTTTAATATCCTGATGATGCCGGCCATGCTGTGCGTCATTCCCCTGGCAAACTTCATGGCTTCCTATCTGGCGGTGGTCAGTTATCATTCGGCCCCTAAGGAGCGGCATGACGTGCTGCTGGAATATGAAAATGCGGACATGCTTCTGTCGGATCTCATCATTGTGGACAGCAACGGCAAACGGTCCGGTCTGGATTTTGCTCTGATCTATAAAAACGGGATTGTGGGATTTCAGTCCCGGACGAAGGACAGCAAGGATTCGATTGAAATCACGATCAATGACGCTCTGAAACGACGGGGCATTCCCATGCGGATCAAGGTATACCGGGACTGGGAAGAGTTTCTCGCCCGGGTTTCGGAGATTCCCGTGGGGATCGAGGAAGACTCCGTGAAACGGGTACAGCTGGCCCGTGAAACCGTATTGAATGCAGCTATGTAAAGGACAATACGAAAGGAAAGGCAAATGCAGCAGCTGACCGTAAAAGAATATGAGTCCGGGCAGCGTCTGGACCGATATCTGCAGCATTATCTGAAGGAAGCCTCCCGGGGCTTCCTTTACAAAATGCTGCGGAAAAAGAACATTACCCTGAATGGAAAGAAGGCAGACGGATCTGAGAAACTCGCATCCGGGGACGTGGTCTGTCTGTTCTTTTCAGAGGAAACCCTTCAGCATTTTTCCGGCGAGGAGAAGGCTGGAAGGATTCCGGAGAAGCCGGGGACGCTTTCCCGCTCCGCCGGAGGACCTTCCCCCCGGTCCCTCACCTTCCCTCCGGTTCTGTACGAGGATGAAGACGTGATCTTTCTGAATAAACCGGCGGGAATGCTCTCCCAGAAAGCGGCGGCTTCGGATATATCCCTCTGTGAACTCCTGACCGACCGGATGATTCAGCAGGGGATTCTTACCGAGGAGGGGACGAGGACCTTCCGCCCTGGTGTATGTAACCGCCTGGACCGCAATACCAGCGGGGTCGTGGCGGCTGGAAAAAGCTCCCGGGGACTGCGTGTCCTCTCGGAATGGATCCGCAACCGCCAGGTGAAGAAATTTTATCTCTGCGTTGTTTCCGGATCGGTATTCGGGGCAGCGATCATCGACGGATATCTGTCCAAGGATGAGAGGAGCAACATGGTCACCGTGCGAAAAACTCCTCCCGGCGACCGGATCCTGACCCGGTACCGTCCGCTGTCCCGGGGAAATGGATGTACCCTTCTTCTGGTGGAACTGATCACCGGCCGGACCCATCAGATCCGCGCCCATCTGGCTTCCATCGGTCATCCGGTGCTGGGAGACTCCAAGTATGGCACTTCCCTCAGGGAATCCGGTGCGGGAGAATCCGGTAACAGAGGAGTCCGCACCCTGATGCTTCACGCCTGGAAGATGGTATTCCCGGAGGGAGAAAGTGAATTGCCCGGTCTTTCCGGCCGGACGATTACCGCCCCCGTCCCTGGGCGCTTTGCGTCAGTACTGAAACAATACCGGATGGAAGTACCGGAAAACCTTTCGCTATTCTTGCTTTGATAAAGGAGACAGTATGGCAACCTGGTCATCCAGAGGTCTCCGGGGATCCACCCTGGAGGACATGATCAATTATTCCATAGAAAAATACCGGGAAAAACATCTGGCACTGATCCAGAAGATACCGACGCCGATCAAACCGGTGCGGATGGATAAGGAAAGCCGCCAGATCACACTGGCTTACTTTGATCAGAGAAGTACGGTGGATTATATCGGGGTGGTACAGGGAATCCCGGTCTGTTTTGATGCCAAGGAATGTGCCACGGACACCGTGCCTCTGCAGAATATCCATCCCCATCAGATCCGCTTCATGAAAGACTTTGAAGAACAGGGGGGAATTGCCTTCATCCTTCTGATGCTGACCCACCGGGATGAGAGTTATTACATTCCCCTGAAGGACATTCTCCGGTTCTGGGAGCGGGCGGAGAAAGGCGGAAGGAAGAGCTTTACCTACCAGGAGCTCGACCGCTCTTTTTTGATCCGCGGCGTCTCCGGCGGACTTTCCCTGCATTTTCTGGAGCAGCTGCAGATGGATCTGAACCAGCGAGACTGAAGCACGGGTCGGTTCAGACTCTGTAAGAGCCGGGATTGACAAAACATAAAATTCTGCTATAATGGTCGTTGGTTTAACACACTGCTAATTTATCAGATTAAAGTACAAAAGGATTCAGCCATGATACAGTTACTTCACACCCCGGCAGGCGTCCGGGACTATTACAACGGGGAATGTGTCCGCAAGCAGACGCTGGCCAATCAGGCACGGGAGTGCTTCCGGCTGTTCGGTTATGCCGAGATTCAGACGCCGGTATTTGAATATTTTGATATCTTCAATGCGGAGAGGGGATCGGTTCCCTCCCGTTTTATGTATAAACTCTTTGACCGGGAAGGCGAGACCCTGGTGCTGCGGCCGGATTATACGCCTGCCATTGCACGGTGTGCCTCGAAGTATTTCGGCAATGTCAACCTTCCGCTGCGGCTGAGCTACGTGGGGAATGTCTACGTGGACAACCCCGGCTACCGCGGCCAGCTGAAGGAATCCTCCCAGGCGGGCGTGGAACTGGTGGGAGACGGCTCCGTGGCGGGAAATGCCGAGCTGCTGGCCATGACGGTCCGGTATCTGCAGATGGTCGGCCTGAGCCGGTTCCAGATCGAAGTCGGCGATGTGAGATATTTTAAAGGTCTGATGGAACAGACCGGAGTCTCCCGGGAGGTTGAGGAGCAGATCCGCACCTGCATCGAGAATAAAAATCATTTCGGCCTGGAGGAAATCCTGGAGGAAAATCAGATTTCGGAGCAGATCTCTCAGGCACTGGGAAGACTTCCTCAGATGTTCGGAGATCCCCGGGAGATCCTGAAGGAGGCAAGGGAACTCACCACCAATCCCGAGGCGATTCACGCCGTGGAGCGGCTGGAAGAGCTCTATCACTATATGGAACTCTACGGGATGAGCCAGTACATTACCTTTGATCTGGGAATGCTGGGAACTCACAATTACTATACCGGCATCATTTTCAAAGGTTATACCTACGGTACCGGTGACAGCATCGTGACCGGAGGCCGGTATGACAACCTCCTGGAGCAGTTCGGGAAGAAGGCGCCGGCCATCGGTTTTGCCATCAAACTGGACGTGCTGATGCAGGCTCTGAACTCCCAGCATATCGAGATCGCCGGAAGACTCGCCGGTACACTGATTCTGTATGCCGGTGAGCGCACGCCGGAGGCGATCCGGTTGGCAGAGGAATGCCGCGGCCGGGGAGAAGCCGTTTCCCTGCTGAACTCCGATCTCAGTGACCTGCGGGAACTGCAGGAATATATCCAGGAAAATCACATCACCAAGGTCATCGAGATGCCGGCAGGAACCAGCGATATGGAGGTGACAGAACAATGAACTACATCACGATAGCGCTGGCCAAGGGACGTCTCGCGAAGACAACCATGGGATTTCTGAAAGAGATCGGCATTACCTGTCCGGAGATGGAAGACAAGACGACCCGTCGTCTGGTGTTTACCAATGAAGACCTGAAACTGAAGTTCTTCCTGGCGAAACCCTCGGATGTTCCGACTTTTGTGGAGTACGGGGCAGCAGACATGGGGGTGTGCGGCCGGGATACGATCCTGGAGGAAAACCGGGATCTCTATGAAGTTCTGGATCTGGGTGTGGGAAAATGCCGTATGTGTGTCTGCGGACCGGCGGAGGCGGCCGAGCGGCTCCGTCACCATGAACTGATCCGTGTGGCGACCAAATATCCGGTGATCGCAAAAGATTATTTTTACAATAAAAAACACCAGACGGTGGAGATCATAAAGCTGAATGGTTCCGTGGAACTGGCACCCATCGTGGGACTGTCCGATGTCATCGTAGATATCGTCGAGACAGGGAGTACGCTGAAGGAAAACGGTCTGCGCGTACTGGAGGAGATCTGCAGTCTTTCTGCCAAAATCGTGGTGAACCAGGTTTCCATGAAAATGGAAAATGAGCGGATCTCCCGCCTGATCAGTGACCTCAGAGATGTGGTCCGTGAGAAGTAATCCGAGGAGAAATGGAATGAAGATTTATACCTTGAACCTGCTGGAAGAAGTCCGTCCGGAAGATTATCTGGATGCCCAGGGAATCATCGCAGAAGATGTATCCGAAGAGGATGCGGCCCACGAGGCAGCCATCGAAGCACTGGGAGTCCTGACCGCCCGGATCCCGGTTCCTTTTATCGTGAAGGGCCGGGTAAAAAGACTGGAGGATGTGAAAAAATATCTCTATGCCGGGGCGGAGAAAATCTACCTGACCGAAGACCAGAAGGAAATTTATGAGGAAGCCGCTGCCCGTTTCGGAAAAGAACGGCTGACGGATACTCTGGAATTCCCCGAGCCTCCGGTCCCTGCCTTTACCTGGGAGGAGCTGAAAAAGAATTCCGACGGACTCGTGCCCGTCATCGTTCAGGATTACCGGAATCAGGAAGTCCTGATGATGGCCTATATGAACGAGGAGGCCTATGAGGCCACCCTCGCCACCGGTCATATGACCTACTTCAGCCGGAGCCGTCAGGAACTATGGGAGAAGGGAGCTACTTCCGGCCATTACCAGTTCATGAAATCTCTGACCCTGGACTGTGACAATGATACGCTTCTAGCTAAGGTGGCCCAGATCGGAGCCGCCTGTCACACCGGACATCGTTCCTGTTTCTTCCAGACGGTGGTACCGCCCCTCCGGGAGGAAAAGAATCCTCAGGAGGTTCTGGAGGAAGTCTCCGGGGTAATCCATGACCGGAAACTGCACCCGAAGGAGGGATCCTACACCAATTATCTCTTTGATAAAGGAATCGATAAGATCCTGAAAAAAGTGGGAGAAGAAGCCGCGGAGATCATCATCGCAGCCAAAAATCCTGCCGCAGAAGAGACCATCTATGAGATGTCCGACTTCCTGTATCACATGATGGTTCTGATGGAGGAAAAGGGGATTTCCTGGAGGGAGATCACCGACGAACTTTCAAAAAGATGAAATGATTTCTCTGAAAATGGCATTAATATGAAAATATAGGAATGATCTAAAAAGTACTGGAAATATGAATTAAAAAGGGTTATATTATCTTTTAGATAATATAACCTTTTTCATATACAGGAGACTTTAGCATGAGGCTGATTCAGACAAAAGATGCGGTGGGGCATGTACTTTGCCATGATATGACACAGATTATCCCGGGAAAAGTGAAGGATGCGGTATTTCGCAAAGGACATATTGTTACAGAAGAAGATATCCCGGTTCTTCTTTCCATCGGAAAAGACCGGCTGTATGTATGGGAAAAAGATGAAAATATGTTCCATGAGGATGAAGCCGCGGAGATACTGCGGGATATGTGCATCAACGAATATATGTCCGCCAGTACTCCTAAAGAAGGGAAGATAGAACTGACGGCCGATTGTGACGGCCTTTTCACCGTGGATGAAGCCCGTCTGATCGCAGTGAATTCTCTGGGAGAGATGATGATCGCGACCCGCCACGGAAATTTCCCGGTAAAGAAAGGTGATAAGCTGGCCGGTACCCGGGTCATCCCGCTGGTGATCGAGAAGGAAAAGATGGCTAAGGCTCAGGAGGTGGCCGGAAAAGAACCTCTGCTGGCCCTCCATCCCTACCGGCACAAAAAGGTGGGCATTGTCACCACGGGAAATGAGGTATTCTACGGTCGGATCGAAGACAAGTTCGGTCCCGTCATCCGGCAGAAACTTTCGGAATATGACACGGAAGTTCTCGGACAGACCATCATGAACGATAATCCGGATAAGATCACGGCGGCTATTCAGGAGTATCTGAATCAGGGAGCGGAGCTGGTGGTATGTACCGGCGGCATGAGCGTGGATCCCGATGACACGACACCCACAGCGATTCAGAACACGGGAGCATCCATTGTGTCCTATGGTGCGCCGGTGCTGCCGGGGGCCATGTTCCTGCTGGCTTACACACCGGAAGGAATTCCGATCATGGGACTTCCCGGCTGTGTGATGTATGCCCGGAGAACCATTTTTGATCTGATTCTGCCCCGGGTACTGGCGGATGTGCCGGTAACTCCGGAGGATCTGGCCCGTCTGGGAATGGGCGGTCTGTGCCTGAACTGCGGGACCTGCATCTGGCCCAACTGCGGCTTCGGAAAATAAGCACAGGAAGGCAGCTCTGTGCGGATCCGCAGGGATCCTCAGAGTATGGATTGATTGGAGAAACGTATGAAAATCTATCAGGAAATTCAGAATCATCTGGAAGCAAAGAAGACTTCCGTTTTGTACAGCGAGTGGAGAGCGGCAGAGGAGGGAGAAATTTCAGACTTCTGTCAGACCGTTAAAGTCCTGGATCCCTCGGCAGAGGACCTGACGGAACTGGAACAGGCGATGTTTCAGGAGGGAAAGCCTGCTGTCGGTTTTCAGGAGGGAAAACACATTCTGGCAGAACCCTTCTATCCCGAGGATCGTCTGATCGTTCTGGGGGGAGGACATGTGGCACTGCCCCTGGTGGAGTTCGCCGCCAAAACCGGTTTCTCCGTGACGGTGGTGGATGACCGCCTGAGTTTCTGCAATTCCGGGCGTTTCCCCTGGGCAGCCGTAACCCTCTGCGATTCCTTTGCCCATGCCATTCCGAGTCTGGATATTACGGAGAATGACTATGTCTGCATCCTGACCCGTGGCCATCGTTTTGACGCGGAGTGTCTCCGGGCGATCCTGTCAGGGAAAGAACCCGGGTATTTCGGGATGATCGGTTCCCGCAGACGCGTGGGGATCGTAAAAGAGCAGCTGGCGGAGGAAGGTTTTTCCCGGGAGGCTCTGAGCCGGCTGCACTCCCCCATCGGCCTGGACATCGGAGGCATTACTCCCCAGGAGATTGCCATTTCTATTCTGGCGGAAGTGATTGCGGCCAAACGGAAGGGCCTGAAGAGCCGTTCCCTTCGGAGTCAGTCGGATCTGGACTACCGTGTCGTACGCCGGCTGGCCGAAGAGACCGACGTCCCGAAGGCAGTGATTACGGTCATCTCCTCCAAGGGATCCGTTCCCCGGGGAGCCGGAGCCAAAATGATCGTATATCCGGATGGCACCTTGCTGGGCAGCATCGGCGGCGGCTGCAGTGAAGCCGCGGTCCTGACCATCGCCCGCCGGATGATCGGAACCGGCACAGAAAGGGTCAGTCATATAGATCTCACCGGAGAAGCGGCGGAGGATGAAGGGATGGTATGCGGAGGCATCATGGATGTCCTGATCCAGGATGTGCCGACCCTATGAGAAAGAAATCCTTTTCAGCTGTGATTTCCGCCGCCGGCCTTTCTTCCCGGATGGGAGATTTCAAACCACTGATGAAACTGGGCGGAGTTCCCAATCTGATCCGCCAGATCCGTGTTCTGAGAAGCTGTGGCGTAAGCCCTGTCATCATCGTTACCGGTTACCGGGCCGCGGAGATCGGGAGAGAGGTCCGGGAAGCGTTTCCTGGCGAGATGGATTCTTCTCTCATCCTGGTACACAATCCGGAGTATGCCAACACACAGATGCTGGATTCCGTTCGTCTGGGGCTGGCCGAAGTGGGTGAGAAAACCGAGGGGATCCTGATCGTACCCGTGGATATTCCACTGTTTTCGGCATTTACGGTAAAGAAACTCCAGGAAACATTCCGGGAAGATGAAGAGCACTCTCTCTTTATCCCCCGCTTTGAGGGAGTCTCCGCCCATCCTCTGCTTCTTCACAGAGAGCAGATTCCATCCCTGTTAAGCTGGTGCGGGGACGAGGGACTGCGGGGATTCTGCCGTGACAGTGAATCCCTGACGGCTTTTGTGGATACACCGGACCGCGGCAGTGCGCTGGATGCAGATACCCGGGAGGAGTATCAGATTCTCGAGGCAGAATGGGAGGATCGGATGGCTCCTTCCGAAGAGACCTGTCGGCGTCTCTGGCAGTACGCAGGCACCTCGGAATGGGTGCAGAATCACTGCCTGGCGACGGCCCGCCTGGCAAGGTATATCGCGCGATGCTGTAAGACATACTGCCGGGAGAAACAGATTCCATTATCGCCAGAGAAGGTTTATGCCGCCGGACTGCTCCATGATATACTGAAAGCCTGCCCGGATCACGCGGAGGCAGGCGCCGCATTTCTCGAAGACCTGGGGTACACCGAGGTGGCTCCCCTGGTTCGCACCCACATGGATCTCCCGGAAGAATATCTGACAGAATGTAATGAGAATCTGATTCTGTACCTGGCAGATAAGATGACCGAAGGTTCTCAGTATGAAAGTATAGAGTCCCGGTTCTCCAGAAAGGAAGAGACATTCCGCAAGGATCCGGAGGCACTGAAGTCTCTGCAGCGCAGAAAAAGAAACGCATTGCAAGCTGCGGATATCGCAGAAAAAGCCGGCTTTCATATACAGAATCATTAAGAAACGTATCACAGAACAGAAGGAGCAGGTATGCAGACAGGAGCATTGATTGTAGCAGCGGGAAGCCCCCGGGAGATGGATGCTTTCCGTCCACTTCTAAAGCTGAACGGAACCACACTGATCCAGAAAGAGATCGATACCCTGCGCCGGGCCAATGTATCCCCCATCGTGGTGGTGACCGGATATGAGGCAGATTCTCTGGAAAAGCATCTGGCCCACCGGGGCGTGGTCTGCCTCAGAAATGACAATTACGAAGGAACACAGATGTTGGATTCCGTAAAAATCGGGCTGCAGTATCTGCAGGATAAATGTGACCGGATCCTTCTTCTCCCGGCAGATTCTCCCCTGTTTTCATCGGATTCCATTGAAAAGGTAATGGCATCCCGGGCCAGGATCGCCATTCCCTATCATGAAGAAAAATCCGGTCATCCGATTCTCCTTCATCGGTCGGTATTCCCGGAAATACTGGAATATGAAGGGGAAGATGGTTTACGGGGAGCCATCCGGAACAGTTCGGTACGGCCTCAGGAGATACCCGTCAGCGATGAAGGTATCCTGATGGAGGTGAATTCGGAAGAAGAGTATCAGGCAGCTCTTGCCTATGAGAAGAAATCGCTGGATGACACACGGCTCACCTTTTCCGTTCGGTTGACCTTAGAAAAACCCGATACATTTTTCGGACCGGGCATGGCAGATTTCCTGGAACTGATTGAAGAGAAGGGATCCATGCTGGCCGCCTGTAAACTCATGGGTATGTCCTACAGCAAGGGATGGAAGATGGTCAAAGCAGCGGAGGACAACCTTGGATTTCCTTTTCTGGAGAAAAAGGCCGGAGGATCCGGCGGCGGAAATTCCCGGATGACGGAAGAAGGCAGACAATTCCTCGACCGGTACCGCCGGATGCAGCGGGATGTCCAGCACACGGCGGAAGCATTTTTTCACATGTATTTTCCGGAATGAGCCGGAAAATCTCCGCACATCGGACAAGAAAGATGGAAGCTGAATAGATAAAGTAAGGGGAGAGGATCGTACTATGGGATCACAGGATCAGCTGACACATTTTGATGCGGCAGGAAATGCCATCATGGTGGATGTAACCGAAAAACCGGTTACGCAGAGAACGGCCGTCGCGTCTGGAAAGATCCGGGTCAGCCCGGCCGTGATGGAAGCCGTACTGGCCGGCACGGTGAAAAAGGGGGATGTTCTGGGAGTCGCACGGGTGGCGGGGATCATGGCCGCCAAACAGACCTCCTCTCTGATTCCGATGTGCCATATTCTGCTTCTCACAAAATGCAGTGTGGACTTTGAAACCCATCCGGAGGAGAATACCATTACCGCCCACTGTACGGTCCGGACGACCGGACAGACAGGCGTGGAGATGGAAGCGCTGACCGGCGTGAGTGTCGCATTGCTCACCATCTACGATATGTGCAAAGCCATCGATAAACGGATGGAGATCGGAGAAATACATCTGGAATCCAAATCCGGAGGAAAAAGCGGAGACTTTGTAAGATGATTGATTCCCTGGGAAGAAATATAAACTATATGCGGATTTCTGTGACGGATCGCTGCAATCTTCGGTGTATTTACTGTATGCCGGAGGAAGGTGTTCCCAGTCTGTCCCATGAAGAGATCCTGCGTTTTTCCGAAATTGAGAGGATCTGCCGGGCCGCCACCTCTCTTGGGATCCGGCGTTTTAAAATTACCGGCGGGGAACCTCTGGTCCGCCGGGGTGTGGTTTCCCTCATCGCCGGAATGAAACAGATACCGGGAGTGGAAAAGATCACGATGACGACCAACGGGGTTCTCCTGGCAGAAAACCTGAAAGCTCTGATCGATGCGGGTCTGGATGAGGTAACTGTGAGTCTGGATACCATGGACCCGGAACGGTTCCGCGAGATCACCCGCAGAGATGAGTTTTCCCGGGTCTGGGGCAGTATCGAAGCAGTGATACAGGATGGACGGCTTCCTCTGAAGATCAACTGCGTGCCTTTACATACCGACGATCCCGGACAGCTTCAGAAAATCGCACTTCTGGCCAAAGACCATCCGGTTCACGTCCGTTTTATTGAAATGATGCCCATCGGTCTGGGAAAACAGTTCCGGTATATGGATGAAGCGGAAGTGATGAAAACGATAATCCCGGTCACAGGAGAACTGACGCCGTGGCGCGAATCTCTGGGAAGCGGACCGGCCAGATATTACAGCGCCCGGAATTTTGCGGGAAAATTCGGTTTTATCAGTGCCATCAGCCACAAGTTCTGTGATGGCTGCAACCGGATCCGCCTCACCTCCGATGGATATGTCAAAAGCTGTCTCCAGTATCAGACCGGGGAGAACCTTAAGCCGGTTCTTGCAGAGGGGGATGACAAGGCTCTTGTCGAAACACTGCGCCGCGCCATTGAGAAAAAACCGGCGGGCCACAGCTTTGAAGTAACCGGGTTTCTGCCGGAGGCAGAAAATCACTCCATGTCCCACATCGGCGGATAAAGAATTGACTTAAGATAAGGTGCATGCTATAATCATTTCGTTTCCTTTTGGAGGCGGAAAGGTAACTGGTGTGCCTCCTGGTCTTCAAAACCAGTGTTGGGCGTGAGAGCGTCCTGGGTGAGTTCGATTCTCACACGCCTTCGCCAGAAAGTAAAAGGGTGCAGATACCTGTTTTGCTGCCGCTTCCGCGGCAGTTTTTTTCTTTTTATCTCACAGGAAATTTCAAGGGAAAGGAGGGGGGAAGATGAGCACGGTTCGACTGACACAGCTGGCAAAAACCTCCGGTTGAGCAGCTAAGATAGGTCCCGAGACCCTTGCCCAGGTTCTGGGTAAGTTACCGAAATTTTCAGATGATAATCTGCTGGTCGGTATCGACACTTCCGATGATGCCGCGGTCTATCGCATCAGTGATTCCGTTGCCATGATCCAGACCGTGGATTTCTTTACCCCCATTGTGGATGACCCCTATCTGTTTGGACAGATCGCCGCGGCCAATGCCCTCAGCGATGTCTATGCCATGGGAGGTACGCCCAAGGTCGCCCTGAACATTGTGGGATTCCCCAATTGCCTGGATCCACAGATCCTGAGTGATATCCTGCGGGGAGGGGCGGACAAGGTGAAGGAAGCCGGCGCCGTCCTGGTGGGAGGACATTCTGTCCAGAACGATGAACCTCAGTATGGCTTGTGTGTGTCCGGCTTTGTACATCCGGACCGGATCTGGAAAAACTACGGAGCCAGGCCCGGGGATGTACTGATCCTCACCAAACCGCTGGGAAACGGGCTGATCAATACCGCAGCCAAGGCGGATATGGCTTCGAAGGAAGCCATGGATGCGGCGGTTCTTTCCATGGGATCCCTGAACCGCATCGCCAGTGAAGTACTGAAGGATTTTGAGGTACATGCCTGTACCGATGTGACCGGATTCGGTCTGATCGGACATGCACTGGAAATGGCATCCGCCAGTCAGGTTACTCTGAAAATAAACCCCGGCGCCATACCGGTTCTTCCGGGTGCTGCCGAGTATGCACAGATGGGATTGGTGCCTGCGGGTGCCTACAGGAACCGGGAGTATGCCGGAAGCTATGTGAAGGCAGAGAATGTGCCGGATTACCGGATGGATATTCTCTTTGACCCCCAGACCTCCGGCGGTCTTCTGGCCAGTGTGCCGGAGGATATGGCACCGGATATCATCCGCCGGATGCGGTCCGGCGGCCTTCCGACCCGATGTGCTGTGATAGGAAGGGTACTGCCCAAGATGGATCACAGTATCCTGGTATCCTCGTGACAGAGCTGTTCTCACAATGACAAAAGATGAGAACAGCTCTTATATTTAAGGAGTAAAGAACATATGGATAAAAACAACCTCTACCGCAGCATTCCTAAGGTGGATATTCTGCTGGAAGACCCCATGATACGCCGGCTGAGGAAACGATATGGTCATGAGATGGTGATGGAAGAGATCCGTGAGCAGACGGACCACCTCCGGGAAAGGATCCGGATCAGTACTGACTCGGAGGAAGAATCGGTGATGGCCGCCGTGGCGGATCTGATTCCTTCTATCTGCCGGGAAACCGAGCGTCTGGCGGCGCCCCGGGTGCGCCGGGTGATCAATGCCACTGGAACCATTTTACATACGAATCTGGGAAGGGCTCCCATCAGCCGCCGGCATGCGCAGCATCTGACGGAAATCGTGACCGGATATTCCAATCTGGAATTTGATCTGGCAAAGAGGGACCGCTCCGAGCGGTATGCCCATTTCGAAGATCTGCTCTGCCGCCTGACCGGAGCCGAGGCCGCTATGGTAGTAAATAACAATGCGGCGGCGGTCATGCTGATCCTGAGTACCCTGGCAAAAGGCGGCGAGGTAATAGTCTCCCGGGGCGAACTGGTGGAAATCGGAGGCAAATTCCGGATCCCGGATGTCTGTTCCGCCAGCGGAGCCATCCTGGCGGAAGTAGGAACCACCAATAAAACCCATTTATCGGATTACGAAGAGGCCATAACCGAACAGACCAGAGCCATACTGAAAGTACATCCCAGCAACTATCACATCGTGGGATTTACCGAATCGGTGCCGGTAAAAGACCTGAAGCCTCTGGCGGAAGAGAAGGACGTGGTTCTGATCGAAGACCTGGGGAGCGGGGTCCTGGTGGATCTCTCCCGGTACGGACGTCTCTATGAGCCGACGGTCCAGGAATCGGTGGCGGCCGGCGCCGATGTGGTCTGCTTCTCCGGGGATAAGCTTCTGGGAGGTCCTCAGGCAGGGATCATTATCGGAAAGAAAAAATACATCCAGGCGATGAAGAAAAATCCTCTGACCCGCGCCCTTCGGGTAGATAAATTCACCGTGGCTGCGCTGGAGATGGTGCTCCTGGAATATCTGAGAGAGGATACCGCCCGGGAGCATATTCCGGTGCTTCGGATGATCACAGAATCCCAGGAATCGGTAGCCGCCAGAGCGGAGCGCCTGGCCCGCCTTCTCCTGCGCCTGGGCTGCCCCGCAGACATACACACCGAGGCCTGTGAATCTCAGGTGGGCGGCGGCTCTCTTCCCATGGAGCGGATTCCCAGCATGGCTGTCGTGATCCGGTCGGAGAAGATCCGGACCGCCCGGCTGGAGCAGGAGCTCCTGCAGCTGCCGGTGCCGATTCTGGGCCGTACCATCGGGGATGCCATCTGGCTGGACGTGCGTACCCTGGATGAGGAGGAACTTACCCTTGTGGCGGAGGGCCTGAAGGAGGTGCTGGCATGAAACATTTCATCATCGGTACCGCCGGCCACATCGACCACGGAAAAACCACGCTGATCCGTGCCCTGACCGGCCGCAATACCGACCGCCTGAAGGAAGAGCAGCGCCGGGGGATCACCATCGAACTGGGATTTACCTGGTTTGACATGAAGGACGGAACCCGGTGCGGCATCATCGACGTTCCCGGCCACGAAAAATTCGTGGGAAATATGGTTTCCGGCGTCGTGGGCATGGACCTGGTTCTCATGGTTGTGGCCGCCGATGAAGGCATCATGCCCCAGACCCGGGAACATCTGGATATTCTGGAACTGTTGGGAATCGAAAAGACCATTCTGGTCATGAACAAATGTGATCTGGTAGATGAGGAATGGCTGGAGATGGTGGAAGAGGAGACCCGGGAGAAACTGAAGGGAACCATCATGGAGAACGCTCCCATCGTCCGGGTATCCTCTGTCACCGGGGAAGGGATTGACGAGTTAAAATCGGTGATCCTGAACATGGTGAAGCATGAGGTGAAAGCCCGGGATGTCCAGAGCATTCCCAGACTTCCCATCGACCGTGTATTCTCCATCTCCGGATTCGGAACCATCGTCACCGGGGCCCTGATTTCCGGTTCCATCCGTAAAAGCGATATTCTGGAAATGTATCCTCTGGGAGAGGAATGCCGGATCCGGAATATTCAGGTCCACGAAGTGGATAAATCCGTCTGTGAAGCCGGACAGAGGGTGGCGATCAATCTCTCCAACATTAAGAAAGAGGATATCCGCAGAGGGTTCGTTATTGCCCCTCCGGGGAGCATGAAGCCCACGGACCGTATTGATGTAAAGGTCAACATTCTGAAGGATTCCCGCCGGACCCTGACCAACCGGGAGAGACTGCATCTGTATACCGGAACCAGTGAGATCCTCTGCCGGGCCGTTCTGCTGGATCAGGAAGAAATCGCCCCGGGGGAGAGCGGGCTGGCCCAGCTGCTGCTGGAAGAAGAGATCGTCGTAAAGAGAGGGGATCGTTTTGTCATCCGCTTCTATTCGCCCATGGAGACCATCGGCGGCGGTGTGATTCTGGAACCCAATCCGAAAAAGAAAAAAAGGTTCCGTGAGGAGGCCATCGAGGAACTTCACCGAAAGGAATCCGGTTCGCTGGCTGACGTCTGTGAATTCCATATCCGCGAGAGCCGGGACAACCTCATCACCCTCTCGGAACTGGCAAAGATCACAGCCCACTCGAAGGAGGAGATCCTCCCTTGCCTCACAGAGTTGCAGACGGCCGGAACCATTTACCTGATTCCCATGAAAAAAGATACCTGGTGCTGGCACAGCGACTGTTTTTATCTGATGCAGCAGGGAATCACCCGGGATCTCAAACACTATCACAAAGTATATCCTTACCGGTACGGCATGAAAAAATCGGAGCTGTATACGATTTACATGAAAAATGTACGGCAGAACGTATTCGACGAATGCATGAACCTTTTCTTCGCCCAGGGAAGCTTCAAACTGCAGGGGGAATTCGTTTCCATGGGTGATTTTGAGATCGAGAAGGATCTGCGTTACCGGAAGATCGAAAAAATGCTGATCAACACCTTCAAGTACGCCGGATATGAATTTATCCGGTTCTCCGAGATCGATCTGAGGGGACATCCGGAGCCGGTGGTCCTCGACGTTCTCCAGCTGTTGCTTATGGAGGGGAAAATGGTGCGGCTTGCGGACGACATCATAACGATGCAGTATTATGTCGATGACGCAGTGCAAAAAATCGAAGAGTACTTCCGGGAGAACACCGTCCTGAATTTCGGCCAGGTGAGAGACATGTTCTCCACCAGCCGGAAAAATGCAAAGATTCTCATCGAGTATATGGATGCCCGGAAGATCACCAAAAAACCGGGGGCCGAGACAGAGCGGGTGGCATACCGCTGATGGCACAGAGACCATGGCAGAGACTGGCAGTTTCTGTCCATGGTACGGTTTTCTCTGCCTGTTTATAGAATGTAGTTATGCTGCCCTGTAAAGGATTTACGTTTTCTATTGGACAGTCCCGGTGGGAAATGTTAACGTTTTTTGTGGAAGTATCATTTGTCAGTGAGGATATAAGTAAGATGCGTAAAAAGGAACGGAGACTGGTAGTTACTTTTCACACCACCACAGATGCGATGGAGATGGAGAGAATCTGCAAAGCTCACGGTGCACCGGGACGGATGATTCCGGTACCCCGGGAGATTTCCGCCGGCTGCGGCCTGGCCTGGTGTGCAGATCCGGACCAGGAGGCGGTCCTTCGAACCATCATGAAAGAAGCCGGCCTTCAGGAACAGGATGTCCATACCATTGTCTTCTGAAGACAGATCCTCATATTTTTACAGAAAGGGAGAGCAAAGATGAATCAGTTATTGAATTGCATCGGACTAGCCTGTCCGATTCCGGTAGTAAAGACCAGAAAAGCACTGGAAGCCTTTACCGAGGACGGAGAACTTACCGTTCTGGCGGACAATGAAACCTGTGTTCAGAACCTGACCCGCTTGGCGGGATCCATGAACCTGCCGATTACCAGTGAACAGACAGGTGAGAAGGAATATACCGTTAAAATTGCGGTGAGCACGGAAGCGGTGAAGAAGAGTCAGGGAACCGAGATCGAAGTGACTTCCTGCGATGTTCCCACCCGCCGCGGGGCCACCGTCGTGATTGCCTCCAACCAGATGGGAAATGGAGAAGAAGCTCTGGGAAAGGCACTGATGAAGGCCTTTATCTTTGCTCTGACCAATTCACCGGATGTACCCGAAACCATTCTTTTCTATAATTCCGGTGCCTACCTGACCTGCGAAGGATCGGATTCCCTGGAGGACCTGAAGAACCTGGAAGAAGCCGGCACGAAGATCTTTACCTGCGGCACCTGCCTGAATTTCTATGGACTCACGGAGAAGCTTGCCGTCGGTTCCGTAACTAATATGTATGATATCGTAGATATGCAGCAGAAAGCGGCGAAGATTATCCGCCCGTAATTAACAATATGATTTATCTGGATAATGCAGCGACAACGCTGGTGAAACCGCCGGAGGTTCTGCAGGCGGTGATGGAGGCGATGCAGACCCTGGGAAATGCCGGGCGGGGCGTCCATTCGGCTTCCCTCGGAGCGGCCAGGACCATTTATGATACCCGGGTAAAACTGGCAGAGTTTTTCCATGCCGGAAGCCCGAAAGATATCGTTTTCACAGCGAATTCCACCGAGAGCCTGAATATCGCCATTAAAGGCCTGCTGACAACGGCCGATCATGTGATCACTACGGCACTGGAACATAACTCCGTACTGCGGCCTCTCTATGAGTTGGAGGATGCAGGCATGGCTCTTACCATGATTCCGGCAGACCGGAAGGGCTGTATCCGGTACGAAGATTTCGAGCAGGCGATGCGTGAAAATACCCGTGCCATCGTATGCACCCACGCATCGAATCTTACCGGCAATCTGCTGGACATCCGGCGGATCGGTGAGATCGCAAAGAGACACGGATGCCTCTTCATCGTGGATGCCTCTCAGACCGCCGGGGTATTTCCCATCGATGTACAGGAGATGCAGATCGATGTCCTCTGCTTTACCGGACACAAGAGCATGCTGGGCCCCCAGGGGACCGGCGGCATGGTAGTCCGGGAAGGAC